>CAYWLE010000115.1:0-6205 GCA_964458825.1 uncultured Oscillospiraceae bacterium
GGACACCCTGATTAAGAGTCAGGTGCTCTACCAACTGAGCTAAAGGTGCATGTCCAACCGACGAATAATATAATACACCAATTCTTCGCATTTGTCAACACCTATTTATGTTAACTCTAGTATTATTCAGTCGGTCAGCAGACGAGCCTCACAGAATGAAGCGATCCAGCGCATAGATCAGCGCCAGATGGGCTGGATAGAAGGCGTAGAACAGCCATTTTGGCAGCCTCAAACCGCTTCGGGTATGGAGGTAGATCAGCGGCAGGGAGAGCATTGCGAAGGTCTGTATACCGAACTTTACGCCAAAGAGGCTATAGCCCGAGCCACTCAGCCCCCACCAAAGCATGAAAGCCAGCACCACCGGCAGCGACAGCCAGCGCCGTTCAATAAACAGATAGAACAGCAGCATCAAAACCACGCCGTGCCAGCCATAATCCAGCTTTGCCTGTGCAAGATACACAAATACAGCGATGGCAGCGGTCAGGATCAGCCTTCTCTCCCGCAGCGACCATATCGCCAGCATTCCCACGCACAGCGCAAAGAGTATGCCGGGGTGCGCCGCCCAGCTCTTCACATAGAAGTTCAGCGCCGCCAGCACGGGCTTTTCCGCAAAGGAAACGGCATACATCGCCTGCGTGCTATGCCCCATCGCAACCACATAGATGGGCTGCGAGATCAGCGCCAGCAGAACCATGCGTTCCAGATACCTGAGCATGTTCTTCGTATAGACGCAGCCAGCAGCCAAGCAATATGCATAGATGGGAAATGCCATGCGGCCGATGATGCGCATCACAGGATACTGGGGAAAGAGCATCTTCCCTGCGTGATCGCAGAGCATGGTGAGCATTGCAAGCAGCTTGAGCAGGCTTGTATCATTATTGAGAGCCACACGGGTGGGTGTGAAGGGCCATGGTATGCTGATTTCAGCCCTTGCCTCGGTTTTCAGCTCCGTCCTTTTGCCAGCCATATCTTCTATAATTCCTTCCAAAGCAGAATAAGCAGCCATGAATTTGCAAGCCTGCCTTTCAGGCGTGCAACAGGCGTCCCGCTGCGCTCAGCAGGACGCCCGAAAGCACCTGTAGCCGCTCAGCCGAGCGCCGCCACTGCCAGCAGCAGGCTGCCTGCCGCGCCGGCATTATCCCCCAGTGCCGGAGGGACGATGTAATTATCGATATCTTCCAGTATCGCCTTATGCGCCACATAGCCATTGAGCAGCTCCTGCGTGCGCTTGCGGATCTTGGGGAAGAGGTGCAGCTGATGCATCACGCCGCCGCCAAGCACGATCTTCTTGGGCGAGAGCATCACGATGGTGTTGGAGCACATCTGAGCGAGGTATTCCGCCTCGATGTCCCACGCGACATGGTCGGGTGCAAGCTCCTTGGCAGACACACCCCAGCGCTTCTCGATGGCGGGGCCATTTGCCATGCCCTCAAGGCAACCGTCGTGGTAAGGGCAGAAGCCATGGGGCGCCGGATCGTCCTTATGGGGACGCAGCAGCATGTGACCCATCTCCGGGTGGACAAGACCATGCACCAGCTTGCCGCCAACCAAAGCGCCGCCGCCGATACCCGTGCCGATGGTATAGTAAACCAGCGAATCCAGACCCTTGCCTGCGCCGATGGTCGCCTCGGCAAGCGCCGCGCCGTTTACATCGGTATCGATGCCAACCGGAACCTTCAGCGCATCCATCAGCGTACGCCGCAGCGGGAAATTTGCCCAGCCGGGCTTGGGCGTGGTGGTGATATCGCCGAAGCTCTCGCTGCTCTCATCCAGATTCAGCGGGCCGAAGCTGGAAACGCCCAGCGCTTCGATCTGCTTATCCTTGAAATAGCCGATGATATCCGCCATCGTTTCCTCAGGCATACGGGTGGGGAAGCTTTCCCGCTCAAATACATTGCCGTTCTCATCGCCAATGGCGCACACCATCTTGGTGCCGCCAGCCTCAAGCGCTCCCAGACGCATGGTTCATCCCTCCGTTTTCTTATGCTGTTATGCCCTGTTCCTATGCATGCCGAGCCAATTCAGGCTCCAGCGGAGCAGCAGCGCTTATTCCTCGCCATCGAAGGCAGCCGCGCTTGCGGCATCGCCCTCTTCCTTGGGTGCGAGGGGCAGCGTAACCAGAAACTCCGTGCCCTCGTCAAGCTTCGAATGCACCTCGATCTCGCCATCCATCGACCGCACGATGTGCTTTACGATGGCAAGCCCCAGACCCGTGCCGCCCATCTTTCTGGAGCGACCCTTGTCCACGCGATAGAAGCGCTCGAACAGGCGCGGCAGGTTCTCCTCCGCAATACCTATGCCGGTATCGGATATGGCGACGTTTGCCTCCTTGCCATTGGAGAACACCTGCACCGTCACCGAACCGCCGGTCTTGTTATACTTGATGCCATTTTCGATGAGGTTAATCAGCATCTGCTCCACCCGGTCGGAGTTGCCCATGATGTTCACGGGCTCCTTATTCAGGTGGCAGTTGACCGTTACCTCCTTTTCCCCTGCGTGGATGGAGAGCATGTCCGCCACATCGTAGGCCATCTTATCCAGCCGCAGCCGCTCGACGGATACCTCGTCGTCGCCGCTCTCCAGCTTGGAGATGGAGAGTATATCATTGATGAGGCGCGTCAGGCGCTCGGTTTCCATCATTATGATGCGCAGGAACTTATGCGCCGCCTCGGGATTATCGATGGCGCCGTTTTGAAGCGTTTCCACAAAGCCGCGGATAGAGGTCAGCGGCGTCTTCAGCTCGTGGGACACGTTGGCGGCGAAGTCGGTTCGCACCTGCTCCAGCCTGCGGATCTCGGTGATATCCTCCACCATTGCCAGCGCGCCGACCACCTTGCCATCATTGCGCATAGCAGATACGTATAGCCTGAGCGGACGGTGACCCCTGCCTGCGGCGGTGCGTGCGGCAACCTCGTTGGTATAGACGCCGCCCTGCTGCATGGCATCGTTGAATACATCGTCAAGCTTTACATCCTTGCTTGCCTCGCTCACCAGCCTGCCCTCGGGATTGCCCACGATGCCCAGCAGCTTCTTGGCCACCGGGGTGACGAGCATTACCTTCAGCTCCTCATCCACGGCAATGATGCCGCTCTGCATCTGGTTCATCACCACGCTCATGGCATGGTTCCGGCTCGCCTGCCGCAGCACGCGATCCTGTATGCGACCGATGACGGCATTATAGACCGCCACCTCCTGCTCCGCGCCGGGAATGGCGGGGATGCGATTATCAAATCGACCCTCGGAGAGGGAATCCAGCGCCGACATGGTGCGATCCGCCAGCATTTCCTTTCTGCCGGATATGCGCAGCACAGCCAGCAGATAGATAAGCAGCGCCACAAGCACCACGCCGATTGCAATAAACAGGCGGTTTTCCGCCATCAGTTCCAACCCTGTCTTCAGCTGTATGGAAAAAAGCAAAAAAGCGCCATCTTCAAACTGATAGATGGCGTAGCTTGCTATTTTTCCCTCGGCATTTTTGCGGGTGTAAACATTTACCGTATCGATCTGTGCAGCATCCAAGTCCTCCACCGTCAGGGGCAGCATGCTGCGGTCGGAGGCATGGGCAATACTGCCATCGGCATTATACAAACCCATGGAAATATCTCCGCACCCTTGTGCCAGCACGCGCAGGTCGGCTATGCGATCCTCATAGTCTTTGCCTATAAGGGTCGCACTGCTTGCCTGACATACCAAACGGATCTCGTCCCGGTAATCTTTATTTTCTTTTTCTGCCAAAACCGTACAGCTCTGCACCAGCAAAACGCCGAGCAAAACCAGCGTCAACAGGGTTACAATAGATGCAACCCTTGTTCTCATAGGCGATTCTCCTGCCGATCATTGAATTTATAGCCTACGCCGCGGATGGTTTCGATGTAGTGAGCGTCGTCGCCCAGCTTCTGGCGGATATGGCGGATATGCACGTCAACCGTGCGGGTCTCGCCATAGAACTCATAGCCCCAGATGCGGTCAAGCAGGAAGTCGCGGGTCAATACCTTGCCGCGGCTGAGCACCAGCAGCTTGAGCAGTTCAAATTCCTTCAGAGTGAGGGAAAGCTTCTCGCCATTGCGGAAAGCCTCGTAGTTGCCTACGTCGATGGTCAGCCCGCCCACATGCAGGATGCCCTCTTCCTCGTTCTGGGGAGCGGCGCGGCGCAGCAGAGCCTTTACGCGTGCGATCAGCTCGCGCACAGAGAAGGGCTTGGTGATATAGTCGTCCGCCCCCAGCTCCAGACCAAGGATCTTGTCCACCTCATCGCCCTTTGCCGTGAGCATGATGATCGGAATGTCTGCGGTAGTCGGCGCACTCTTCAGGCGGCGGCATACCTCCATGCCGTCGATGCCCGGAAGCATGATGTCAAGCAGAACCATCGCAGGACGCTCATGCGCACAAACCACCAGCGCATCTTCGCCCGTGGCGGCAGTAACAACTCGGTAGCCGGAAGCCTCGAGATTGAACGAAAGCAGTTCAAGAATATGAGCCTCGTCGTCAACGGCCAGAATCAGTTCGTTTGCCATGTGCGTATCCTCTTTCTTTCTTCTATAGTTGGTTATCTGGCGGCTGGTTCGCCGTCAGCAGTACCCGGTTCAAGTTCGACCAGCAGCTTATTCAGCTCATCTCGGAAGGTTTGAATATCGCGGAACTGGCGATACACGGATGCAAAGCGCACGTATGCCACTTCATCCATTGCCTTCAGACCATCCATTACAAGCTCGCCGATCATAACAGAGGTGATCTCCGAATCGGACTGGCGATAGAGCTTCTGCTCCACGTCCTGCGCCATTTTATTGATGGTCTCCAGCGATACGGGCCGCTTTTCGCATGCCTTTACAATGCCCGCACGCAGCTTGTTTATATCAAACTGCTCTCTGGTCTGATCCCTTTTGACCACCATCAGCGGCACCAGATCGATGCGCTCATAGGTAGTAAACCGTCTGCCGCAGCTTTCACATTCACGGCGGCGGCGGATGCTGGAACCATCCTCGCTCTGTCTAGAGTCGATCACGCGGCTCTGCATGCAGTTGCAAAAGACACATCTCATCTGACCCTCACCTCATACGTTAAATATTATACACGAAAAATAACGTTTCGTCTAGCCCTTTTTTGCATGAAACTGCCGATTTTCATTCACTTTCCCCTGCATTTTCCAGCAGATCGCGCACTTCTACGAGGATCACATCGCTGCCGATGCGCAGAACCCGCTCCCATGGCACCAGACAACCCTCCTTTTCCTGTCGCAGCAGGCTCAGAAATCCGCTGCCGGCAGGCACCACCAGCGCCTCCACGCATGCCGTATCGCCCAAGACCAGATCGATGGGCTTGCCCAGCCTGCGTCCATCGCAGATGTTCACCACGTCCTTCTGCTTCAGCTCCGTAAACGTCATGCATATCCCCTCCGACCCATTCTATGCACCCCAGCCTTCCCTCTTGCCCGCTCCGCCGTTTTTCCTGCCGGATGCAGCCTTGCTTGGTTGCTTACGCAAAAAACGACAAAAGTTTCGCAGGTCATTTTCGACCTCTCGCCTCCATTCGGCAAAGCTTTCAGCCAAAGCTCGACAGCCTGCGTCAGCACACGATTTTGGGGTGTCGGATGCTGCTTACTGTCGAAAAAGCGTCGAAAATTGGACGACCTTTGCCTCGATCCTGCCGCAGGCGGCCCTATTCTGCCTCAAATCACAGCACCAAGCACGATAATTAACCCGCTTTTTACGACAATTCCTTGTGGGAAGAAGCCGCCATAAAAAGTATGATGGACAGGCAAGGGAGGCTTGCCCGAATGGCAAGGCAGGGAGGACGGAGGTGGTTTTATGGCTTGGAGACTGACGCTGACGCTGTTGACAGACGCTGCAATGGATGCCGCCGTGCTTGCCGTGACCCAGCGCGCGCTGGACAGGCTGTGCCTTGGGCGGCTCTTGCGGGGAATGGCTGTGCTCATGCTTTGCTCGTCTATCTGCCTGCTCGGCGGCGTGCCGGGCTGGCTGGGACAGCTGCTTGCCTGTCCCTTGGCCGCCTATGCCCTGCTGGGCGGCGGATGGCGGCTGGTTGCGGAGGGCGCTGCCTGCATCTATGCCGCTTATGCCGCGCTTGCCGGCTTTGTGCTGGCATCCGGCTGGCGCGCCTGCATCGTCGCGCCGTCGGTACTGCTGCTGAGCATGCTGCTTCGGCGGCGCAGCCATCCTTTGTGCCGCTGGAACGTGGAGATATGCAT
>CAYWLE010000116.1:0-6102 GCA_964458825.1 uncultured Oscillospiraceae bacterium
CCACGCAAATGCTTTCCCCTGCTTTTCTGAACAGCATCCGCGCCGAGGAGGTGCTTATCTATGCCAGCCACTAACCGTGACAGGGATATTGTGGAACATATTCTGCGCTATTGCAATCAAGTAGAAACTGCACATCAGGATTTTGGTCATTCAAAAGACAGATTTGAAGAAAGCACAACCTATCAGAACGCTGTTTCAATGTGCATTCTGCAAATCGGTGAGTTGGTAGGCAGACTGACAGAGGATTTCAAAACTGATCACACAGAAATCCCATGGCATAAGATTCGCGGTATGCGGAATTATGTTGCGCATGAATACGGCTCGATTGATTTTGAAGTCGTATGGTTCGCATCTACCAAGAGTATTCCCGAACTGAAAGCATTCTGTGAAACCTTCCTTGCTGACTGATAAAGAGAGAACGCCTACCTTTTCGCATCGCGCGATTAGGTAGGCGGTTTTTACTTGTATAGAGAAAAACGCAGATTCTTGCGAATCTGCGTCATGGCAGGGGCAGAAGGACTCGAACCCTCAACAAAGGTTTTGGAGACCCACGTGTTACCATTACACCATGCCCCTATGTTCTTTCGAACAAAGGTTATTATACACGAAAACGGGCGTGATGTCAATAGGAAAATTGCAAAAACAGGCATGACGCCGCTGAAAGTATGTCAGTTGCCTGTAATTCAGGGCTTAACTGCGATAAAGGCGATGACCTGCTTGGGTATGCCATAGCGGCGGATGGCTGCCTCGCAGAGGAAGGGGAGCTGCCAACCGGCAAGGAGGCTGCATATATCCTCGGGGGTGAAGTAGCGGCGGGGTATGCCGTCCACGCGGTAGTAACGCTCCTCTATCCTTTCGAGGGTGGCGTCGGCGTTGGGCGGCAGGTTGCGCAGGGAATGCACCCGGGCGATGAGCCTGCCGCCTGAGCGGAGAATGCGGTGTATATCGGCGATGATGGCTGCGGTATCTGCCCAGCTGAAGTAGTGGAGGGATAGATCGGCAACCACGGCATCGAAGCTCTGGTCTGCGTAGGGCAGACCCTGCCGCATATCGAAGCAATCAGCGCATACAAGGCTGGATGAGAGCCTTTCCCGAAGCAGACAGACGGCAGACTGGCTGAGGTCGGCTGCAGTGACGCGCATGCCGCGGCGCAGCAGAGCCAGCGTGTCTGCGCCTGCGCCGCAGCCAAGATCCAGCGCTGCCGCGCCGGAGGGGAGATCTATGGCATCCAGCCAGCCATCATAATCGAGGCATACCTCGCCGCCCGCATAGATATGCTCCCAATAGGCGGCGGAGCGGGGGTCAGCGGATGGTGTAGCAGCCATCGTCTTGGGCGCTTATTTCTGCATTATAGAAGGCGCGCAGACCATTTACCATGTGCTGGGCATCCAGCGTGCCGGCGGTTTCGTAGCTGGAATGCATGGCCAGCTGAGCAAGCCCGATATCCACGGCAGGGATGGAAACATGTGCGCAGGAGATATTGCCGAGGGTGGAGCCGCCGACGATATCCGAGCGATTGGACATATACTGCACGGGCACGCCTGCGCGGCGGCAGATTTCGGCAAAGATCGCTTTGGATACGCCGTCGGTGGTGTACTTCTGGTTGGCGCTGAACTTGACGACGATGCCCTCGTTCATCAGGGGACGGTTGACGGCGTCGTACTTCTCTGGGTGGTTGGGGTGGAGGGCATGGGCGTTGTCGGCGGACACGAGCATGCTGGAGGCCAGAGCGGCTCGCAGCGCGTCCTCATCCACGGCAAAGGCATGAGCGATGCGGATAATGACATCCTCAAGGAAGGTGGAATCCGCGCCCTGACGGGTGCCGCTGCCGACCTCCTCATTATCGAAGACGCAGAGCATATTGATGTGCTGGGTCTGCTCAGCCTGAAGGAAGGCACAGAGGGAGGTATAGACGCATTCCAGATCGTCCAGCCGGGGTGCGGAGATATAGCAGCCGCCCTCGCCCCAGACGCTGGGAGCCATGCGATTATAGAGGAAGAGGTCGCTGCCGAGGAGCTGATCCTCATCCACGCCCGCCGCCTGAGCCACGCGGCGCATGAAGCCGCCCTTGGAGGAAAGATCGCCATAGAGGGGCAGGGTATCCTTCTGGGCGTTGAACGCCTTGCCATCGTTCACATCCCTGCCGAAGTGGATGCAGAGGTTGGGAATGAGGAGCAGATCCTCATCGATGGAAACGAGCCGGGACTCCACGCCGCTCTGGCTACGGACAAGCACGCGACCCGCCACGGAGAGGGGACGATCCATCCATGTGGACATGATCATGCCGCCGTAGCGCTCGGTATTGAGCTGTACATATTTGCCTGCGGCCTCCAGCTCGGGCAGCTCCTTGATGCGAAAGGTGGGGGAGTCGGAGTGGCTCGCCACAGCCTGTATGGGTGCAAAGCCGGTGGCAGGCAGGGTGAAGGCGATGACGGCGGACTGGTTTCGCACGGTGAAATAGCGGCCGCCGGGCTGAAGGCTCCAACGCTGGCATTCCTTCAGCTCGGTGAAGCCCGCTGCCCGCAGGCGGCTACTAAGCTCCGCCACGGCATGGAAGGCGCTCACGGATGCCTTTAGATATTCTGCCAGACCATTGATGCTATAATTCATGGATGCAACCTCCAAATGCAATAGTATAGCTTTATTATATCGGCAGGGAGGCATATTTGCAAGATGGCATGTTAAAAATTGAGTTGACAGGCAGAAATTCATCTTCTATAATGTAAATGGAGTGTCAGGCGCTTTTGCAGCCCGATGCATGCGCGGCATTATTTAGCCTGACAGGATGAACTGGAGGAATAAAATAATGAAGAAATCTCAGGAATACGAGCTTCGCAAAAAATGCAATAATATCGACGCGCTCTGTGGCTTCAAGGATTACCTCTACAACGATGGTCCCTCCCGCGGTCTGCGTGCCTTTGACCTGAAGAACGGCAAGAATATAGAGATGACCTTGCTGGCGGATCGCGGCTTGGATGTGCCGTATCTGTCCTATAAGGGCTACAATATTGGCTTGACCAACAAGGTTGGCATCCGCTCTCCCTATCTGTATCAGGAGGATGGCGGCTCCGGTTTCCTGAAGCAGTTCAGCGGCGGCATGCTCACCACCTGCGGCATCACCTATGCCGGCGGCGCTGGCGAGGATAATGGCAAGGCGCTGGGTCTGCATGGCCCGATGAGCAATATCCCCGCCGAGCAGGTGGCTGCCGAGATCGCCTATGAGGGCGATGATCGGGTGATCCGGGTGAAGGGCAAGGTTCACGAGGCGGAGGTATTTGCCACCGACATGCTGATGGAGCGCTGCTTCACGCTGGAAACAGAGCGCGACAAGCTGCGCATCCATGATATCGTTACCAACCAGAGCTACGAAACCCAGCCTGTGATGCTGATCTACCACATCAACTTTGGCTATCCCATGCTGGATGCGGGAGCTAAGGCATACTTCAGCGCGGGCAAGATCGAGCCGCGCACGGAGTTTGCCGCCGAGGGCATGCACAACTACTTCGAGATGGAGGAGCCGGGCTGCGGTCGGGATGAGCAGTGCTACTACCATACCCAGCAGCCTGAGGATGGCGAGGCATTTGCCATGCTGCACAATGAGAAGCTGGGCATCGCCGCCATCATTCGCTTCGATGCGAAGGTTCTGCCCTTCATGTGCCAGTGGAAGTGCATGCGTGCGGGCGAATATGCGCTGGGGTTGGAACCCACCACCAGCGGCGTGGTGAACCGCTCTGAGGCGCGCGCACTGGGCAACCTGACCTATCTGGAGCCGGGTCAGAGCCGCGAATACAATATTTCCATCGAGCTGACCGACGATATGGCGGTCATCGACCACTACAGGAGCATCGCCCACAAGGAATAAAAAAACGCTGCGTTTTATCCGCGCCGCTCATCGAACCCCGGTGGGCGGCGCTTCTCGAAAAGGCAAGAAAAAGCGAGCCGGATGGCGAACAGGAGGCAGCTATGCGCACGACCACCCTATGCTATATCCAGCGCGGCGAGCAATACCTGATGCTGCACCGCACCAAGAAGGAAAACGACGCCAACCACGACAAATGGATCGGCATCGGCGGCGGCTTGGAGCCGGGAGAAAGCCCGGAGCAGTGCCTGCTGCGGGAGGTTAGGGAGGAAACGGGGCTGCGGCTGACCGCCTACCGCTACCGCGCTGTGATCGACTTTGTATCCGACAGCTGGGAGGACGAGGTGATGCACCTCTTCACCGCCGACGGCTATGAGGGTGAAATGATCGACTGCGACGAGGGCGAGCTGGAGTGGATCCACAGGGACGCGCTGATGGCGCTGCCCCACTGGGAGGGCGACCGCATCTTTCTGGAGCTATTGCGCAGGGACGCCGATTTTTTCCGGCTGCGGCTGGAATATCGGGGCGAGGCGCTGGCGAATGCCGTGCTCAACGGCAGGGTCATTCGTGAAAACGGGGTGGATTGCGAGGACAGCCCTGTGAAGGCATGAGGACGGCCGGCAGGATTTTACAAAACGAACAGACGGAGATGAGGCTTTCATGAGATGCAGCTGCCACGATTGCGGCACCTATATGAACCAGTCCGAGGGGCTGGAGCTGGGCTGCGTATGCCCGGAGTGCGGCTACCGCTGCAAGGCATGCCTTGGAACCAACAGCGTGGTCAGCCGTGAGAACCTGAAGAAGCTTGCCAGCGACCCCACATTTCTGAACGAGATCTTCGGCGAGCCGGATATTCCCGTGCGACCGGGTCGCAGCGAGACGGACGAATATCTGGACTGAGGAAAACAAGGGTGGAGCATGCACAAGTATTCACAGCGGGAGGAAGAGATATGGATCCCATCTATGTGACCGGGCATCGCAACCCGGATACGGATTCCATTGTATCGGCGATGGCGTATGCCGCGCTGCGCAATGCGGTGGGCGACCGGGAATTTGTAGCGGCGCGGCTGGGCGAGATCAGCGATGAAACGCAGACCGTGCTGGACAGGTTTGGCTTTGAGCCGCCGATGCGCATTCATACCATGCGCACGCAGGTGCGGGATCTGGACTTTGACACGCCGCCGGCACTGAGCTACGCCGTGACCATCGGCCGTGCGTGGAACGTGCTGCGGGAGGACAGCAACCTATCCTCCGTGCCGGTGACGGACGAGGAGGGCAGGCTATATGGTCTGCTGACGCAGGGGGACATTGCATCCTACGACATGAACTCCATCCAGAACCCCATGGTGGATCAGGTGCCGGTGTTCAACCTGCTGAGCGTGCTGGAGGGACGGATACTCAATGAGGCGGGCAACATGACCGACGCGGTATCCGGCGAGGTGGTGATGGCGCTGCCCAAGGCGCACGACGCGCCCATCTTCAGCGGCAAGAACTACATACTGCTCTGCGGTCAGCAGCCAGAGATCATTCGTGCGGCGCTGGAGGCGGGGGTGCAGTGCGTGGTTGTCTGTCAGGCGGAGCTCAGCGAGGAGCTGCGCTGCGTGCCCACGGACACCTGCATCATATCCACGCCGCTGGACGCCTATCGAGCTGCGCGGCTGATCTACCACGCCATACCGGTGGGACGGATATGCTACAAGAACGACATATCCCACTTCCATCTGGACGACTACATTGACGACGTGCGGGAGGTTGTGCTCCAGAGCCGCTACCGCAGCTACCCGATACTGGATGAAAACGATAAGGTGGTTGGCACGCTATCGCGTTTCCATCTGCTGCGTCCCCGCCGCAAGCGAGTGGTGCTGGTGGATCACAACGAGGCGGCGCAGTCCGTGCCGGGGCTGGAGCAGGCGGAGATTCTGGAGATCATCGATCACCACAGGCTTGCCGATATCCAAACCAGCGCGCCTATCTATTTCCGCAACGAAACCGTGGGCAGCACGGCAACCATCATTGCGGGCATGTATCAGGAAAAGGGACTGATGCCCTCGGATAAGCTGGCGGGGTTGATCGCCGCAGCCATCGTATCCGACACGGTGATGTTCAAATCCCCCACCTGCACGGAGCGGGATAAGCGCATGGCGGAGCGCATGGCGCGCATCGCCGGTCTTTCGCTGGATGAGCTGGGGCAGCTGATCTTCTCGGCATCCTCCTCGGACAGCCGGAGCGCGGAGGAGCTGCTC
>CAYWLE010000117.1:0-6081 GCA_964458825.1 uncultured Oscillospiraceae bacterium
CACTTATTGAAGATGATGAAAAATATATAAATTATCCCGCTTTTCCGTTTCAAGAGGATAAACAGTTTGAAACGTATCGTATTGAAATAAAAGAAGGTGGATTTTTGCAGGCTCAACCCCATTTGGACGGAGCCGAAGAATATATCACTGTTTTTAATGGTGAAGTTGAGATCATAGCTGATTTGGAAGTATTTCGGCTAAAAAGGGGCGATTCGTTATGTTTTAAGGCAGATGTGCCCCATTCCTATAAAAACACTGGATCAACAACAGCATATTTAAGTATGATCATTTATTATTCAAAAAAATAAGCTTGAAACCCAAAAGAACAAGATAGCCAATACTATTCCACTAATCTTGCAGGGATAAAAAAGCAACGCATGTCCTCCGACATGCCGGAGCCGGTAGGTAGCCCGGCCGTCTGAACGGATCGTTCAGGTAAGTAACCCTCCCCTCCGGGTCGTCCGTTCCCTGCTGGGAATGATGAATCAGGAGGGAAGGTTTATAAGCAGTATCCAGCTTACCATCTGTTTTGAGTAGCCTTTCTGGGTGGGTGTGTTCCAGCGCATCGATGGCGAAAGCCTCGCCGCCTGCGCTGTACTCGGCAGCAGATGCAGAACACGGGCGTGGGCGCCAGATCCCAGCAGGCGCTCGCCGCCCGGCGGGAGGAGATGAAAACCCGGCGTAGCCAGCTCGGCCGCGCTCAGCGGGAGGCCGACCAGCAGCGCAGGTTTGCCCTGAAGCAGCAGAAGCGCCGGGAAAAGCATCGCGGCCGCTGAAGCCCGCCAGTCTGGCAAAAACGGTCGAGCGCCGCTCAGTCAGCCTGTGCTACAATGGCACTGCCATCACAGGGAGGGAAGCAATATGAACGAACAGGTTCTGGCGGTGCAGCGGATGCAGGATTATATCGAGGCACATCTGGAGGAAAGCGTCAGCCTGAATGATCTGGCGCAGGTCGCGCTCTTTTCGCCATGGTATGCCCACAGGCTCTTCCAGCAGTACACCGGCCTCAGCCCCGCGCGCTACATCCGCCGCCTGAGGCTGGCAAGGGCTGCGCTCCGCCTCAAGCAGGATAGCGCCCGCGTCATCGACGCTGCCTTTGACCTTGGCTTTGGCAGTGTGGACGGCTTTACCCGCGCCTTTCACCGGGAGTTCGGAATGTGTCCCGGCGAATATGCCGCCGCACCGGTTCCTATCGCGCTTTTCGTGCCCCATGGTGCAAAATTCAGAGCACTCAGAAGGGATGTAACGATGATGAAAAACACAAACAACATCTTTATACAGGTCATTCACAAGCCGGAGCGGAAGGTGATCTGCAAGCGAGGCGTAAAAGCCGAGAACTACTTCCCCTACTGCGAGGAGGTGGGCTGCGATGTCTGGGGCATGCTGCTGAGCATGGATTCCCTCTGCGGCGAGCCGGTCTGCCTGTGGCTGCCGGAGCGTTTCAGAAAGCCCAATACTTCGACTTATGTGCAGGGCGTTGAGGCGGCAAAGGATTACGCTGGCTCCGTGCCGGAGGGCTTTGATGTGATCGAGCTGCCGGAAGCCGATTACCTGATGTTTCAGGGCGAACCCTTTGCAGAGGAGGACTACTGCGACGCCATCGCCGCCCTCCAATGCGCGATGGAGCGCTACGATCCCAGCGTGATTGGTTATGCATGGGACGATGCAAATCCACGCATCCAGCTTGAACCCCGTGGCTCACGCGGCTATATCGAGCTAAGAGCGGTGAAAAAGAATAAGTGAGAAGAAAAGATGAGAGAGGCTGCTTTCCTCTCTCATCTTTTCTTCCTCTTAAGTTCCTCCAGCTCATCATGCATGGCTTGAAAGAGCCTTTCCAGAAACGCCCGGTCGTCTACCTCATCCACCCGAAGCATAGGTTTTGCACCCTCGTAGGGCGGCTCGTACACAGCCTCCGGCATGAGCTTGCACGCCGTCGGCACGGGCTTCACCAGCAGCCTGTCGTCGCAGATGTAGGCGGCGATCCTCCCGCGATAGTAAAGGATATACTCGCCCATCATCGCCCGACAGCCGATCTCCTCTAGCCCGCTCAGCTGCTCCAGTATGAAATTTCTGTATGCCACGCTGGTCGCCATGCCGCAAGCCTCCTGTATTACAAGCCTTTATCTCACAAGCACAAATTCCTGAACCGGACATCCAAATTCCTCGTCCAGCCGCCCCGGCACAAAGCCAAGGCTCAGGTATTCTTGATAATCACCTGCTCGATGATATCCGCCGCATGCTCGCACAGGTCGCAGCAGTTTTCCAGACTCTCGTATACCGCCTTGGCGCCAAAGAGCAGCCTGCCGTCGGCGGAGGAGGAGAACAGCCTGTGTACCGCATCGATATAGATATCATCCGCCTCGGACTCGATATCGTTTACCCGAACCAGCAGCTGACGCAGCTTTTCCGGCTTCTTGAAGTTCTTCAGTTCGGCTGCCGCCTCGTTCAGCGCGCATACGCAGCGGTTCACAATCTTGGAAAGCTCCGGCGCCTGCTCGGGAATGCTGTCGATGTGGTACATGTAAAACTCAAGGATCACCTGATCCAGCGCGTCGGTAATGTCGTCAATGATCTGTACCAGCCGCAGTATATCCTCCTGATCGATGGGCGTGATAAATTCAGTGGAGAGCTTGGTGAGTATGTCGTGGTGGATCTTATCCGCCTCATGCTCCAGCGCATGCATCTGATCCCGATAGGCGTTGATGCTGTCGGCGCGGAACTTGCACAGTATCTCCTCCAGCAGGTTGCTGGCTTCCACACAGTAGCTGGTTTGCTGCTCAATGAGCTTGAAGTAGTTGTTGCTCTTCTTCGCCATGATCCTTTATCTCCTTATGCAATTCTCTTTAGCGCCGATCTCTTTAGGCAAACAGCGTCAAAAATAGCTTTGCCATGCCAAAGCCCAGCAGACCGCAGCCGGGGAAGGTGAAAACCCACGTCAGCACCAGCTCCTTCACCACGCCCCAGTTCACATTGCTTATCCTGCGGGCCGCGCCCACGCCCATGATGGCGGTGGTCTTGGTGTGGGTGGTGCTCACCGGTATGCCCGTCAGCGAGGAGGCCAGCAGGCATAGCGTGGCGGCAAGGTCTGCCGCAAAGCCCTGATAGGGCTTGAGCTTCACCATGTCCATGCCCACGGATTTGATGATCCGGTATCCGCCGATGGAGGTGCCCAGTCCCATCACCGCCGAGCAGAGTATCATCAGCCACAGCGGTACCACGAAGCTGCTGGCTTCCGTATTTCCATTGGCAAAGGCAGCGCCCAGCAGGAAGATCGCCATAAACTTCTGGCCGTCCTGCGCGCCATGCATGAATGCCATCGCTGCGCCGCCGGCAACCTGTGCGCCGGAAAAGAAGCGCTCGGTCTTCAGCCGGTTGTGGTGCTGGAAGATTAGTACAGTCAGCTTCGATATCACAAAGCCCATGCCAAAGCCCAGCAGCGTGGATAGCACGATGCCGTATATGACCTTCATCCATTCGCCGCCGTTGATGCCGGAAAAGCTGTTCTGTATCGCCACCGCCGCGCCGGAGATGCCCGCAATCAGCGCGTGGCTCTCGCTGGTTGGTATGCCGAAGTACCACGCCGCCGTCGCCCAGATCACGATGGCAGCCATCGCTGCGCACAGGGCAATGAGGGAAAGCTGGGCGTCGCCGCCGAAGTCCACCATATTATATATGGTCATTGCCACCGAGGCATTGATCGACGTCATCACCAGCACGCCGAGAAAGTTGAATATCGCCGCCATGATAATGGCCTTGCGCACGCCGATTGCCCGCGTCGATACGCAGGTTGCGATGGCGTTGGGCGCGTCCGTCCAGCCGTTTACCAGTATCACGCCCAGCGTAAGCAGAGCGGAAACCAGCAGCATGGGGTTGCCCAGCATCTGTGATGCAAAATCCAGCATTGACATAGCCTCTTCTCACGTTCCCTTCCGTATGCTTGCTTCTCTTGTGCCTTCCTCTGTTCTATCCTTGCCTGTTTCCTCCCAAATTATACAGCATCTGCGGATAAGGCGCGGCAAAGACAGCACCCTTGTGCGTACAAGCACCGTTGTATTTTGGTTTTCTTTCCTTTATTTACCAGAACTTCTATTGCTCTTCCGGCTCTCTTTCCTCCTTATCGCCGTTCATGCGGTAGCCCACGCCCAGCTCGTTGGTTATGTAGCGAGCCTCGCCGGGCTTCACGCCAAATTTCTTGCGTATGTTTGCCATGTTCACCTGCAATTTCTTCACCCCGCCTGCATCAGGATAGCCCCATACCGCCTTTATGATCGCTGAATAGGTCATCATCTTGCCGCAATGCTCGGAAAGCAGCGCCACGATGTTGTATTCCGTCTGGGAAAGCTTGATTTCCTCCCCCTGAATGAATACCTGCCTCGCATCATAATCGATCGCCAGATCCCGCAGCACAAACCTGCCGCCCGGCAGCTTGCCCGAATCCGCACTGTGGCGGTAGTTGCGCAGGGTCATCCGCACGCGAGCCAGCAGCTCTGCCGAACCAAACGGCTTGGTTATATAGTCGTTTGCCCCGGCATCCAGCGCGCGCACCTTGTCCCGCTCGTCGCTGCGGGCGGAAAGCACGATGATCGGCGTCAGGCTGTCCTGCCGGGCATAGTGCAGAAAATGCATGCCGTCCATGTCCGGCAAGCCAAGATCCAGAATCACTACGTCCGGTCTGTGGCTGGAAAATAGGCTCTCGGCAAGCCTGCAATTATCCGCCAGTATCACCTGATAGTTCTCCGATCCCAATAGTGTGGCAACCACGCTGCGAATGTTGTCGTCGTCCTCCACCAGCAGTATCTTGTAACGGTTATTTATCATCGCTCAAATCCTCCGTGCCAAGGCTGAAGCGAAAGAGCGCGCCGCCGTCCCTGCGGTTTTCCGCGCTTATCTCCCCGCCATGCGCCTTGATGATCGTCGCGCATACGCTCAGCCCTATGCCTGCGTTCCGCTTGCCGCCGTCCGGACTGCCGTCCTGCGCGGTATATCCGCCGCTGAATATCTGCTTCAGCCGGTCGGGTTTTATGCCGCATCCATCGTCTGCCACCTCAAATATTGCCTGCTGACCCAGCGTGAATACCCGCAGCGTCAGCTTCGTCATGCCCTGAGCATGCACCACTGCATTCTCCAATAGATTGATTAGCACCTGCTCTATCAGTATCGCATCCGCCGGTATCACGATGATCTCCTCCGGCAGCTCAAGGCTTACCTCCTGCCCCGGATACCGCGCCAGAAACTTCGTCATTACGGAGTCGATCAATTCATCCACGATCATCGCAGCCTTGCTTATCTTGATCTCTCCGCTATCTATCCTCGTGACTGATAATAGGTTCTCTACCATCCGCACCAACCAATCCGAATCCTCCTCTATGTTCCGCAGCATCTCATCCTGCTGCTCGCGGGTCAGGCTGTCCCGCCGCTCCCGTAGCGTGCTGCTGGCGCTGTATATCGTCGTCAGCGGCGTGCGTAGGTCGTGGGATACCGCTCGCATCAGGTTCGCTCGCATCCGCTCCAGCTCGCTCTCCGCCTTCATTGCCTCGTGCTGCTTCAGCTTTGTTGTTAGCATCCCCGTAATGATCGCTACCATTATCATGATGACCGCCGAGGATAGGTTCACCGGCGTGATAAAGTCAAATGCAAAGTATGGAAATGTAAATATGTAGTTCACCGCAAATGTTCCCATCACCGCCGCCGCTATGCCATATATATAGCCGTCCGTCAGCAGCGATATCAGAAACACCGCAAATACAAATATCGTCGTGATATGCTCGTGTACGTCCAGCCCCTGAAAGCCTACGCTCAGCCCGATCGCCGCCGCAAATATCCCCGCGCATATCCCTAGGTTTCTCGCTAACCTCTTTCCACCCAAGCCTCTATCCCCCCTGCCTTTCCTCCCCTTCATTCTATCACACTTCTACCTAACGTGCAGCAAAAATTTCCTGCCTCTGGGGCGCTGCGTTCTTGGGGACTCTGTCCCCAAACCCCTTTCTATGGGGTTCCACCCCATGCCCCTTTTTCTCGGTGGCTCTGCCCCCGAACCCCTGCCAAAGGGAATGATTCCCTTTGGAAACCCCATATAGCCCT
>CAYWLE010000118.1:0-6038 GCA_964458825.1 uncultured Oscillospiraceae bacterium
GAGCTGAAGTCCATCGCAGACGTCGGCTTGGTTGGCTTCCCGAACGTGGGCAAGTCCACCATCCTCTCTGTGGTCACGGCGGCGCGGCCGAAGATCGCAAACTACCACTTCACCACCCTCCAGCC
The DNA here is from genome assembly GCA_964458825.1 of uncultured Oscillospiraceae bacterium. Classification (GTDB taxonomy): domain Bacteria; phylum Bacillota; class Clostridia; order Christensenellales; family Aristaeellaceae; genus SFTH01. Next base: position 126 of record CAYWLE010000118.1, read on the forward strand.
GAACCTCGGCATCGTCAAGCAGGATGAATCCAGCTTCGTGCTGGCGGATATCCCCGGCCTTGTGGAGGGCGCCAGCGAGGGCGTGGGTCTGGGTCATGCCTTCCTGCGCCATGTGGAGCGCACGCGGCTGCTGCTGCATGTGGTGGATATCTCCGGCTGCGAGGGTCGCGATCCGCTGGAGGATTACGACGCCATCGTAAAGGAACTGGACAGCTATGGCGATTTGAAGAACCGACCGGTGATCGTTGTGGCAAACAAGATGGATCTGCCCGGCGCGGAGGAGAACCTTGAGCGTCTGCGTAAGAAGCTGGAGGGCAGCGGAATTGAGATATACCCCGTGTCCGCAGCCACCCGCATGAATTTTGATAAGCTTCTGCGCGCAACCGTGCGCCTGCTCAAGACCTGTCCCGATCCCGAGCCCTTTGCCGAGGAGGAGCTGTTCGACTTCGATATGGACAGCGAGGACAGCGGCTTCGATATCGTGCGCAGGAAGAATGTATTCTACCTCTCCGGCGCATCCATCGATCGCCTCGTGGCATCGGTCAACTTCACCAACGAGGAATCCCTCAACTACTTCCACCGCAGCCTGCGCCGCATGGGCGTGATCGACGCGCTCCGTGAGGCTGGCGCGGAGGAGGGCGCTACCGTATGCATCGACGAAATGGAATTTGATTTCGTGGAGTAAGATAAGCAAAAAACAATTTGGAGGAATATAAGCTATGACCACCAAGCAGCGTGCCAAGCTGCGCGCAATGTGCAACACGATGGAGCCGATTCTACAGATCGGCAAGGATGGCGTGACGGACAATTTGGTTAAGCAGTGCTGGGATGCGCTGGAGGCACGGGAGCTGATCAAGGTAAACGTGCAGCGCAACGCTCCCTATGCTTCCACCCGTGAAGCCTGCGAGGAGCTATGCGAGAAGGTGCATGCCGAGCCGGTGCAGACCATCGGCAATCGCTTCTGCATCTACCGTCAGGCACGCAAGGATTCCAAGATTCGGCTGGAGGATCTCTGAACACGCTTGCTCTTTCTATGGGCTGCCCCATGCTCCCTTTTTCTTGGGGGCGCTGCCCCCAAACCCCTGCCAAAGGGAAAGTTTCCCTTTGGAAACCCCACATAAAACCCGTGCCAATGGCACGGGTTTTGAATTATAACAATATTGTTTTTCCAGATGTGCGTATCAAGTTATGTGGGGATTCTCAAGGGTGCCTCACCCTTGAGCGTGACCCCTGAGCGCTTTATAGCTCATAGCTTGCCAGCCAATTGCTGAACCTTGCATAAACGGACTGGAAGCGCTCGATCAGCCCTTCTGCATCGTTCAGTACGTACTTATCAGCGGCCTCATCGTAGCTGTAATTGCTGCTGTCCAGCTCGCCGCGGGCATACTCCGCCACGGCTTGCGCATCCTCAAGGATGGCGGTCAGCTCGCCAAGATCAGTGGAGCTGATGGCATTCACGCGCTCGATCAGCCCGGGATAATAATCATCGCTGGCCTCGGCGGCATAGCCATAGGGGCCGTCGTCGGCAAGTATGCTGCTCACATCGCCGGGGAAGAGGTAGAAGCTCACCTCCTGCCCGCTTTCATCGGTATAGCTGCTGGTATACTCGTTCCACTGGCAGAGGAAGAGCAGGTAATCAAACATTGAATTGATATCGCCGATCACTCCATCGGAGGCGAGGCTCTGGTAGAGGGCATATTCCTGCGATACGCTGGAGAGATCCACAACCTCATATTTTGCATCCACGATGCGGTAGTTATAGCTGTAGCCGTAGTCGTCCATGCAGTCCTCTATCTTCATTGTGCCGGTGATCTTGATCGGGCGGTCGGTGAAGTCAAACTTCACTCCCTTGGCTGCGTAGACCGCCATGGTATTGCTGAGCTGCTGGGTATTCGGCACGCAGAAGGGGCAGCTCTGGTAGGGCAGGTTCATTAGGTAGATATAGTCGCCCGTCAGCGGGGAGAGGGTCGCCATATAGCCGGTGATGGTCACTGCCTTGCCATTCAGCTTCTGGATGGTTTCAAGGCTTGCCGAATCGGCAAACTTCAGTTGGGTAGCCTCGGCACTGCTGCCGCCGCAGCCGGTGAGGACAGCGGTCAGCAGGCAGAGCATGAGGGCAAGTGATATGAGCTTCTTCATTGGTTTTACCTTCCTTTTGAGATTCGAACGGGGTAGATCAGCGGTCTATGCTGTCCTGACCGGCCATGCGGGCGGTGAGGATGGCGGTGGGTAGTATGCTCACCACGAAAACCAGCGCGAGTATCGCCCACTCCAGCGGATATACCTTCCATGCATCCAGCACAATGCCCATGCTGGCCACATAGCTGCGTATGCCGGACAGGCACAGGTGCGATGCCAGCGCGGCCAGCAGTAGCGCGGCGGCGTTCGTCATGGCGTTCTGAATGAGATACAGCAGGTTGATCCTGCCCATGGATACGCCGATCAGCCGCATCAGGCTGATCTCCTTGCGGGAGTCATAGGCATTGAGCAGCGCGATCATGGAAATGACGAAGATATTCATCACCAGTATTACCGCACAGAGGATATAGACGATGTTGCGGGTCATATCCACATTTTCCAGTACCTCCCGCAGCACCGTATTGGGATTGATGGCGAGGTAATCGCCGCTCTCGGAATAGGCGCTCATCAGGTTGTTGCAGGCGGAGAAATCCTTCGACCGCACCAGAACGGCGCAGATGGTCTTGTCCTCATCGGCGGTATCGGCGTGGTCTTCCGCGATATGGTCTTCTTCAGTATGGTTTTCCTCCGGGGCTGCTTCCTCGGCATGCTCCTCCTCGTGTCCGTGCAGCTCCCATATCGTGTCCACGGGGGTAAATATCGCGCCGTCGAAAGAGGTATTGGTTCGATCGAGTATGCCGACGATGGTCAGCGGAGATTCGGCATGGTCGTGACCGCTCCCGCCGATGCCGTGGCTGGTAATGATCTCATCGCCAAGCTTTAGCCCGTAGCCAGACGCCACATCGGAGCCGATCACTGCCTCGCGGCTCTGGTTGAACATCTCGCCGGACTTCAGCGAGCGACCCTCCAGCAGCGCAGGCTCGGTGCCGACGATGGGTGCGTCGTTGTAGCTGTCACCCATGCTGAAGGGAACCACTTGGCTAGCCAGACCGCTGCTCTTGATTTCGGCAAGCAGAGAATAGGGCACGGTTCCTAGCGGCTTGTCAGTGAAAAACAGGGTGTTCATGGCCAGTTGCGTGCTGCTGCCGGCGGGACCGATGATGAGGTCATAGTTCGATGCCGAGCGGACGATGCCTTCGGAAACCTGCGTGGAGATATTATAGGAGAGCAGGGCTACGCAGGCGGTGATGAGGATGGAAAGCGCGATCAGGATCAGCTTCGTGCGGCGAACTGCCATGTGCTTGAATGCAAACTTAAACATCTTACCTCTCCTCCTTTCCTGTAATGAACTGCGCCACGGCGTTCATGTCCAGCACGTGGTCAAAGAGAGGGGAGAGACGGTCGTCGTGGGTCACGGCGATCAGTGTGCCGCCCTTGGCATTTTCGATGAGCTGACGCATGACCTCGTAGCCGGTTTCATAGTTCAGGTTGCCGGTTGGCTCGTCGGCAAGTATGATGGGCGGGCTCTTGATCAGCGCACGGGCGATGGCAACGCGCTGCTTCTCGCCGCCGGAGAGGGAGCGCACCCGCCGCTTCTTCAGCGGCAGTATGCCGAGCCTGCCGAGCAGGGCGTCCTTTCCGCTGGTATCCACGCCTTCCAGACGCAGGATATCGATATTGTCCTGCACGCTCATTTCCTCCATCAGCTTAAAATCCTGATAGACGTAACCCACGCTGCGGATGCGGAAGGCATCCCGCTTGCGCTGGGACCAGTGGTTGATGGCCTCGCCGTCGATCTTCACGCTGCCCTCGCTGGGGCTTAGGATGCCGCAGAGCATATTCAGCAGCGTGGACTTGCCGCAGCCGGACGCGCCCAGCAGCGCATAGGAATGACCGGTTTCAAAGCTGAGATCCGCATAGCGGATGGCGGCGCTTTCATTAAAGCGAATGAGCAGGTTTTCACTTGTAATCATGATTGGTTTACCCCCGATAAAACATATTTTGTTGCTTGCTTGCCTGCCTTTTTGACGCGAAAACCACCGTAAATAGGCAGTTTTATGCACAAAAAGAGCTGCTTTGCACACGAAAACCGCGCCTGCGGAATATCTCATCCGAGGCGATGAAGCGGGAATATGGGGGTATTTAATCGTTCAATTGGACAAAACGAGCCACAAGTGTGGCGGAAAAAATGCTGCGCAGCGCAGTGTTGGAGATTGCTCGCATGCAGAGGGAGATAACCACGCAGGCAAGCAGGGGCAGCGCGGCAAGCTTGGTGAGCTTGGCTACGCTCTCGAAAATGTGGCAGGCGGTGCAATTCTCATAATAGGAGCAGCCATGCTCTGCCATATGCGCACAGGCGCAGCAAGAGGTGAGAACCAGAACGAGGCAGATCGCCACATTCCAAATTATGCATCTGCGCTTGGAAGCCTGCATAATATCCTCCTCCTTTGCCTATGATGTGAAATTATACAGCAGAATTGCGGCTCTGTCAATTCAAATCAATGGCAAAACTGTGGCGAAAGCCAACGGGATTTATGAATAATCGACGGTTTTTTGCTGCTCCCGGCGATTTATGCAGCGGAAAAGCAAGCGCCGCAGCCATGCTTTATTGGGCTGCGGCGCGAGTCTATTATGCCTCGGTTTCCTCCGGCAGATCGATCTTGATCTTCAGGGTCTCGAGCTGATCGGGACGGACGTCGGCGGGGGTTTCCATCATCAGGCAGTTTGCGCTGGTGGCTTTGGGGAAGGCGATGATATCGCGCAGGCTCTCGCTGCCGGTGAGGATCATCACCAGACGGTCGATGCCGAATGCCAGGCCGCCGTGCGGCGGTGCGCCGTACTTGAAGGCGTCCAGCAGGAAGCCGAAGCGATGGTGTGCTTCCTCGGCTTCCAGGCCGATCATCTCAAACATCTGGGCCTGAGTATCGGCACGGTGGATACGGATGGAGCCGGATGCCAGCTCGATGCCGTTCATGACCAGGTCGTAGGCGCGGGAACGGATCTTCTCGCGGTCGCCGTCCAGATGGCAGTTGTCCTCCTCATACCAGCTGGTGAAGGGATGGTGGGCTGCGACGTAGCGGCCTTCCTCCTCGCTGTACTCGAACAGCGGGAACTCAGTGACCCAGAACAGGTTGTACTTGCTGTTGTCAATGAGGCCCTTGCGCTTGGCGATTTCGCAGCGCAGTGCGCCCAGGCTCTGCCATACGACGGCCTTCTTGTCGGCGCCGAAGAATACGATGTCGCCGGGCTCGGCGTTCATCTCTGCGCGTACGATTTCAACCATTTCGGGGGTCATGAACTTGTTGAAGGAGGACTTCACGTTGCCGTCGGCGGTGAAGGTCATGTAGGGCAGGCCCTTGGCACGATAGGTCTTTACGAACTCGGCCAGGCTGTCGATCTCCTTGCGGGTCATGGTGGCCAGACCCTTGGCGTTGATGGCTTCCACGCGGCCGCCTTCGGCGATGGCGTTGTCGAATACCACGAAGCCGGAATTGGCCAGCTTGTCGGTCAGGTTCACAAGGCGCATCTCGAAGCGGGTGTCGGGCTTGTCGCTGCCATATTTTTCCATGGCGTAATCCCAGGTCATGCGGGGCAGGGGCAGCTGCAACTCAACGCCCTTGACCTCCTTGAACACCTTGGCGAAAACGTCTTCAACAACGGCGTAGATCATCTCTTCGTCAGTGAAGCTCATTTCGATGTCGCACTGGGTGAACTCAGGCTGACGGTCGGCACGGTTGTCCTCATCGCGGAAGCAGCGGGCGATCTGATAGTACTTGTCGAAGCCGGAGAGCATCAGCAGCTGCTTGTAGATCTGGGGGCTCTGGGGCAGGGCGT
>CAYWLE010000119.1:0-6014 GCA_964458825.1 uncultured Oscillospiraceae bacterium
ATCCTGCATCCTGCCTTCCTTTATCAGCCTATCCACTGCCAGACACAGCGCCACAAAGCCGCCGGTAATGGAGGCCGTACGGGTGCCGCCGTCCGCCTGAAGCACATCGCAGTCGATGTATATGGTTCGCTCGCCCATCCGCGTCAGGTCGCAGGCGGCGCGCAGGCTGCGTCCGATCAGCCGCTGGATCTCCACGCTTCGACCATCCTTCTTCACGCCGTCGCGCTGCTTGCGCTGGGGAGTCGCGCCAGGCAGCATGGCGTATTCCGCCGTCAGCCAACCAGTGCCCTTGCCCTTCAGAAAGGGCGGCACGCCCTCCTGCACCGAGGCTGTGCACAGCACGCGGGTTCTGCCGCAGCAAACCAGCACAGAACCCGCCGCCATCTCTGTGTAATCCGGTATAATGCGTATCTCGCGCAGCTCGTCGCTCCTTCGTGCAAGCACATTCCCGTTCATATTCTCATTCATATTCTCATTCATATTCTCTTTCGTGTTTTCCATCTTGCATATTCCTCCAATCAGGGACAGCTCGCCTGCCCTGCATATTTCAAATATCCATTTTCAGCTGTTCCTCAGCTATTCGAAGTCGAATATCAGCTCCGCCTGCGTCTGTATGTAGCTCTGCTCGATCTCAGCAGCCACATTTGCAAAGCTCGGCACAGCCAGCGTGCCCTCGCCGGGATCGTATTTCTCCCCCTCCACCAGTATCTCCACCCGCTCCACGCCTTCAAACTGCGTGCAGGTGAGCACCAGCGCCTTCAGCGCCAGCCTGCCCCCGTCGGTATTCTCCACTAGGCTGGCAAATTCCTTGGTGAAGTTCACCTTCGCCGTGCCATCCTCCACCTTCACATCGATCAGACCACAGCCCGCCGGCAATGCACGTTCCAGCGGGCTTTCCACCGCCGGGCCCTTGGCAAGCTCCAGCACAGCGGTATTCACATCCGCATTGGAGTAAACCATCCGCGTCACCGGCACAACCACGCTGGAGGATTCGCAGGGGAAGTACAGTCGCACCGGCTCCAGCGAGGCGGTTTCCGTCGCCGCCGATTCCAGATTGATGTCCCCGCGCTCGAAGGTTTTCGATACGTCGGTTCCATGGGTCAGCTTCTCCAGCTTCCTGCCGCCGATGAGAAACTCCACCCTTTCCACGCTGTCAAATTCCGTCAGCGCCTGCACGATGGCCGTAACCATGTTGTTCTCCGCCGCAGCATCCGGCAAACTAAGCACCTCCCTGCCAAGATCGATGCGCGCCAAGCCGCCGCTGATGTCCAGATCGATGCTCGTGTTCTCCGGCAATACCGTGCGCAGCCCCAGCCGTGCGGCAGCCATGTCGTTCTCCGGCGACTGCACCATCCTCTGGATGGTTGCCTTGGCGATGCCATCCTCATAGGCGAGCCTGCACATCACCGGCACGAGGTAGCCGTAGTTGTCCTGATAGTACACCACCGTGGATACCCTCTGCCCCTCCTCCTCAGCCGGAGCCGCGCTGGTTCCGGGCGCTTGGCTCTGCAGGGGCAGGGGAGTCGCCGCGCTATCGGGGCTAGGCTCGGGCATTACCGTGGGCACCGGCGTGACCACAGCGTCCGATACCGCGTCCCTGCCGCCGCCAAGCAGCGTCCACGCACAAACCAGCGCCACCGCGATGATCAGCAAAATCAGCGACAGCAGATACAGATTTCTCTGGTTTCCGGTCATATTCATTCCATGTCCTCCTTGCGACTGCCGTTTGGCTTCAGTTTATTCAGCCGCAGGGGGAGCTATGCCGTCCATCCACCCCTTTATTCTACCATAACCCACCCGCTTGCGCAATCGCCCTTTTCGGGGTATAATGAAACTTATTAAGCCATGCCTATATTTTGGGAGGATTCACTATGCCCCTCGACGGATTTACCCTCGGCCTCATTGCCCGGGAGCTGGACGCTGCCCTCACCGGCGGCAGGATCGACCGCATCGTGCAGCCGGAGCGGGATGAGCTGCTGCTCACCATCCGCAATTCCGGCGCCAACCATATTCTTCTGCTCTCCGCCAGCGCCGGCTGTGCCAGAGCACACCTGACCAGCGTGCGCAAGCAAAGCCCGCTGGAACCCTTCAGCCTCTGCATGCTCATGCGCAAGCACATCAGCGGCGGCAGAATCGCAGCCATCCGCGCCATCGACTGCGACCGCATACTCGAAATCGAAATCGAGCATCTCGACGAGCTGGGCGACCTCTGCCACAAAACCATCGTCTGCGAGTTCATGGGCAAGTATTCCAACCTCATCTTCGTGGGGAACGACGGTCGCATCATCGACAGCGCGCGCCGGGTCAGCGAAGCCCTCTCCTCCGTGCGCGAGGTGCTGCCCGGTCTGCGCTATGAGCGTCCCCCGGCCCACGGCAAGCTGCCCTATGACAGCGTGGATCCCGACCGCCTCTGCGCTGCCCTCTCCAGCCTCTCCGGTCCGCTCCACCGGCGCATATCCGCCGCCATCAGCGGCATGTCCGGTCAGATGGCTCGGGAGCTTGCCTTCCGATCCTGCGGCAATGAGGACGCCCACGGCGACGAGTGCGACCTGCAAGCCGCCAGCCAAACCATCGCCGGCTGCCTAACCAGCCTGACCAGCCAGCTTTCCCCCGCCGTGCTCTATGGCTCCGACGGTCGCCCCGTGGACGCCGTGGCGTTTCCCTACCTCAGCCGCGCCTCCCTGCGTGCCGAGAGCTACCCCACCATCTCCGAAGCCATGGATGCCTTCTATCGCTCCCGGGATATGGCGGAGCGCATCGCCCAGAAGAGCGCTGCCATCCACCGCAGCCTGAAGAACAATATCGAGCGCTGCGAAAAGAAGCTCGCCCTCCAGCAGGAGGCGCTCATGGGCGCCGGGCGCATGGAGGAGTACCGCGTCTGCGGCGAGCTGCTCATGGCAAACCTCCATCTGGCCGTCAAGGGCTGCGAGAGCGTGTCCCTGCCTAACTACTATGATCCCGAAATGAAGAATATCGAGGTCAAGCTAGATGTTCGCCTCTCCCCCGCCCAGAATGCACAGAAATACTTCAAGCTCTACCAGAAGGCTCGCAACGCACAGACTCTCGCCGCCGAGCAGATCGAAAAGACCAGCGCGGAGCTGAGCTATCTGGAGGGTCAGATGGATAACCTCTCCAAGTGCAGCGGCGAGAGCGAGCTTGCCGAGCTTCGCGAGGAGCTGGAAAAGTTCGGCTATGTCAAGCGCGTATCCAGCCGCCGCCAGATGAAGCAGCTGCCCCCAAGCCAGCCCATGAGGTTCACCGCCCCCTCCGGCAGAACCATTCTGGTCGGCAAGAACAACCTGCAAAATGATAAGCTCACCTCCTCCGCCGAGCCGGATGAAATCTGGCTCCATGCCAAGGACATGCCCGGCAGCCACGTGATCATCGTAGGCGAGGATCCCGATGAGGAAACCATCCTCTTCGCCGCCCGCCTCGCCGCCGCCTACTCCAAGGGAGCCGCATCCACCCGCGTGCCCGTGGATTACACCCGCCGCAGGTTCGTCAAAAAGCCCTCTGGAGCCAAGCCCGGCTTCGTCATCTACACCAACCAGCGCACGCTGTTTGTATCCCCAGAAAAGCCCTCGGACGCATAAAACCAGCGTCCCCCCAACCCGATTTATCTAGCCTCCCGCCGACATGCAAAATGCCATGCGATGTTTTATCGCATGGCATATATTTTTTATACTCCGGCATTCAGCCCAGCATTGCTTCGAGCTGTTCCTTGCTCTGGTAGCCGACGGACTGGCTGGCGACCTTGCCATTCTTAAACAGCATCAGCGCCGGTATGGCGGAGATGCGGTATACCATGGCAAGCTCCGGATTTTCATCCACGTTCACCTTGGCGACGCTGATCTCCGGATGCACCGCAGCCAGCTGCTCCACCACAGGGGAGAGCATCTTGCACGGGCCGCACCAGCTTGCCCAGAAATCCACCAGCACGGGCTTCTCGCTCCTGAGCACAGCCTGCTCAAAATTATCGCTATTTACTGCAATCACGTTCATGACCGTCACCTCGCATTACTTGATTCAGCCTATATATACCCATCCGCAAGGCGCTTCAAACACGAACCTGACCATTTCCCCGAACCACATATTTGTGGCTGACCAGCTGGTTCAGGCCCATCGGACCGCGGGCATGCAGCTTCTGGGTGGATATGCCGATCTCCGCGCCCAAGCCAAACTCACCGCCGTCGGTAAAGCGGGTGGATGCGTTCACATACACCGCTGCGGCATCCACCTCGCTGGTAAAGCGCTCGGCGGCGGCATAGCTGCCGGTGACGATGGCCTCGCTGTGGTGGGTGGAATAGCGGGCAATGTGGTCGAGCGCCTCATCCATGCCAGAAACCACCTTCACAGCCAGTATGTAATCCAGAAATTCCGTGGCATAGTCCGCCTCCACGGCTGGCTTGGCATTTTTCAGTATGGCGCAGGTCTTTTCGCAGCCGCGAAGCTCCACGCTCTTTTCGGCAAGCCTTGCCGCGATGGCGGGCAGAGCCTTCTCCGCAATGACCTCGTCCACCAGCAGCGTTTCCATGGCGTTACACACGGAGGGACGGCTGGTCTTGGCGTTGAACACGATCTCGGCAGCCATGGCGATATCGGCGCTCGCCTCCACATAGGTATGGCAGTTGCCCACGCCAGTCTCGATCACCGGCACGGTGGCGTTCTCCACCACGGAGCGGATCAGCCCGGCGCCGCCGCGGGGAATGAGCAGGTCGAGGTAGCCGTTGAGCCGCATCAGGGCGGAGGCGGTTTCACGGCTGGTATCCTCAATGAGGATCACGCTGTCGGCATCCACGCCAGCGCTGGTAAGACCACGGCGCATGGCTTCGGCGATGGCTGTATTGGAGCGAATCGCCTCGCTGCCGCCGCGCAGTATGCAGGCGCTGCCCGCCTTGAAGCAGAGGGCGGCTGCATCGCCGGTGACGTTGGGGCGCGCCTCATAGATCACGCCGATCACGCCGAAGGGCACGCTGCGCTTCTCAATGCGCAGACCATTGGCAAGGGTCTCGCCGGAGAGGATGCGTCCCACGGGATCCGCCAGCGCGGCAACCTCCCGCATGCCCCTTGCCATGCCCTCGATGCGGCTCTGGCTCAGGCTCAGGCGGTCGATCAGCGGCTCCGGCGTGCCCTTGGCACGGGCAGCGGCCACGTCCTGCGCATTGGCGGCGAGTATCGCCTGCGCCGATGTCACGATCGCCTCGGCCATGGCGTGCAGGGCGGCGTTCTTTTCGGGTGTGGAAAGCCTTGCAAGGCGCGTCGAAGCCTGCTTTGCCCGCGCACCGATCTCATTCAGATTCAGCATATTATTCTCCTCCCGACTCTCATTTTATGGATCATGGCTGGTTTGGTTATCGGGCTGGCTTGGCAGCTCACTGCCTCGCTTCGCTGGGAAACACCGTGCCGATCTCCCCGCCGGAGAGCAGGTCATAGAGGTTTTCCGGCGTGGAACCATCGATGATGGCTGTGGTGATGCCTGCTGCGGTAGCGATGCCTGCGGCGATGATCTTGGTATACATGCCGCCGGTTCCCCGGGAAGAGCCTGCGCCGCCGGCGATGTGGCGGGTCTCATCGGTGATGTGGTCAACCACGTGGATCAGCGGCGCATCCGGCTGCTCCTTGGGGTTCTGTGCATGCAGACCATCGATATCAGTGAGGATAACCAGCGCGTCGGCATGCACCACCTTGGCAACCACGGCGGAGAGGGTGTCGTTATCGCCAAACTCGATCTCCTCGGTGGCAACGGTATCATTTTCATTGATGATGGGCAGCGCACCCATGTCCAGCAGGCGCTCGAAGGCATTCTGGATGTTGCCGAGGCGCATTTTATCATCCACGCAGTCGCGGGTGAGCAGTACCTGCGCGGTGGTCTGACCATACTCGCCGAAGAACTTGTCGTAGATGTACATCAGCTCGCACTGACCCACTGCTGCGCACGCCTGCCTGCCGCCGATGTCATGGGGCTTGGCGGGCAGCTTCAGCTTGCCCACGCCCACGCCGATGGCGCCGGAGGA
>CAYWLE010000120.1:0-6004 GCA_964458825.1 uncultured Oscillospiraceae bacterium
GGTTATCGCAGAGGTATTCCACATCGACATCACCGGCGAGCGTCTGGCAATGTGCGACAGGCTGGCAAGATAAGGTTTTTGCTTCTTTAGAAAGAGGGTAATTGTCATGAAGGAAAAGATTCTGACCACGCCGCGCTCCTACGGCAAGAATATGCCGGAGCTGTTTGAGCAGCTGGAGGCAGCGGGCTACGAGGTTGTAAAGAATACCACCGGCGGCATACTGGAAAAGGAAGCGATGAAGGCGCTGATCGCGGACTGCTCCGGCATCATCGTGGGCGTGGATCCGCTGGATGCGGAGGTGCTCGCCTGTGCGCCGAAGCTGCGCGCCATCGCCAAGTATGGCGTGGGTGTGGACAATATCGACCTGAAGTACTGTGAGGAGCACGGCATCAAGGTGAGCCGCACGGTGGGAGCCAATTCCGAGGCCGTGGCTGACTATGCCATGACGCTGATCATGGTCGTCGCCCGCAAGGCTGTGATGATCGACCGCCGCTGCCGCAGGAAGGACTGGGGCAAGATCTCCACCCGCGACGTATCCGGCGCTACGCTGGGTCTGTTCGGTCTGGGCGCCATCGGCAAGCATGTGGCTCGCCGGGCGCAGGGCTTTGGCATGAAGGTGCTGGCCTATGATCCCTACTGGCCGGAGGAGTATGCCAAGGCAAACGACATCGTTCAGGCGGACGCGGAAACCATCTTCAGGACGGCGGACTTCATTTCCCTGCATCTGCCGCTGATGGAATCCACGAAGAACTTCGTTGGCGAGAAGGAAATCGCCATGATGAAGAAGGACGCAGTGCTGATCAATACGGCCCGCGGCGGTCTGATCGACGAGGCTGCCCTGCTCAAGGCGCTCAAGGAGGAGCGCATCTATGGCGCAGGCATCGACGCCTTCGCCCATGAGCCGCCGGAGGATGAGGCTTGGTTCGAGCTGGACAACGTTGTGATCGGTTCCCACTGCGCGGCATCCACCCGCGGTGCAACCGAGAACATGGGCAGGATGGCTACGGAGAATGTCCTGCGCGATCTGGCATAAATAGCGAAAATGGCTGTGGCGGAAGCGGCGCTTGGCTGCTTCCGCTGAAGTCGTTCTTTGCGGGGGGACGTATGCCCCGCAAAAAGGATGGTTTCGGAACAATAAGCTTTGATCTGGGCAAATGCGTGGATCAGAGGATGGTTTCGAAATGAAAACAGGAATGCACAATCAAAAACCGGAAACGGGAATTTGGGACCCAATAAGCTAGAAGCAAGGAGATGGAACGCATATGAAATACATCATCGCCCACGATCTGGGCACCTCTGGAAACAAGGCGACGCTCTTTTCCGAGGAGGGCAGGCTGATTGCTTCCACCGTGTACAGCTATGGCTGCCATTATTTTAACGACAACTGGGCGGAGCAGGATCCTGACGACTGGTGGAAGTCCATCTGCGATACCACGCGTGGTTTGATCGCCAAGGCTGGCGTGGATAAGCGGGATATTGCCGCCGTTTCCTTCTCTGGACAGATGATGGGCTGCCTCTGCGTGGACAAGGCTGGCACGCCGCTGCGTCCTTCCATTATATGGGCGGATCAGCGCGCCATCGCTCAGCAGAACGCCATAGCGGAGCATATCTCCCTCTATGATTACTACCACATCGTGGGCCATCGCAATGCGGCGAGCTACGGTCTGCAGAAGCTGATGTGGGTGCGGGACAACGAGCCGGACATATATAAGCAGACCTACAAGACCCTGAACGCCAAGGACTACATGGTCTTCAAGCTCACCGGCAAGTTCTATACCGAGCCTTCGGATGCATCCAGCAATGCTTGCGTGGATCTGAACACCATATCGTGGTCGGAGAAGATCGTTGATATTTCCGGCATCGATGCGGACAAGCTGCCGGAGATCGTGCCATCCACCCATGTGGCGGGCGGCGTGACAAAGGAGGCTGCCGAGGCGACTGGGCTTGCCGAGGGCACGCCGGTGGTTATGGGCGGCGGCGACGGTCTGTGCGCAAATGTTGGCGCTGGTTCGGTGCGTCCGGGGCAGACCTTTGCCTGCATGGGCTCCTCCGCATGGATCGCCACCACCAGCGACAAGCCTGTGTTTGACGACCAGATGCGCACCGTGACATGGGCGCACATCGTGCCGGGCATGTATTCCCCCAATGGAACCATGCAGGCGGCTGGTCTGAGCTATTCTTGGCTGAAGAACCAGATATGCAAATATGAGTCCGTTGAGGCGGAGAAGCTGGGCGTGAGCGCCTATGACCTGATCAACAAGGCGATCGAAAAGAGCCCGGTGGGCGCTAACGGCATTATCTTCCTGCCCTACATGCTGGGCGAGCGTGCGCCGCGCTGGAACCCCAACGCCAAGGGCGCCTTCATCGGTCTGAAGATGGAAAATGAACGGCAGGATGTGTTCCGCTCCGTGCTGGAGGGCGTGACCATGAATCTGGAAATCATATTGCAGATTCTGCGCAAGCACATGACCATCGACGAGATCATGGTGATCGGCGGCGGCGCAAAGGGAGCGGTATGGCGGCAGATGATGGCGGATGTATATGATGCACGCATCAAGGTTCCGAACATGCTGGAGGAGGCAAACTCCATCGGCGCGGCCGTGACCGGCGGCGTGGGCGTGGGTCTGTTCAAGAGCTTCGATGAGATCGACCGCTTCCTGAAGATCACCGATGTGCATGAGCCGAACCCGGCAAACGTGAAGGCATATGCGCCGGTGAAGGATATGTTCGAAGCCTGCTATGAGGCGATGCTGCCCATCTATGAGAAGATGGCTGGCAAGTGAGAATTGCAGCAAGCATACTTATTTATAAATATAAATAAATGGATATATCAAGGAGGAAACAAAATGCAGACTTCCCAGCTATTTACCCTGCTGCCGGAGGAATGGGTGGCCACTCCCGACGGCATGACCATTGACAGGCACGGCAACCTGATCCTGTCCTGCCCCAACTTTGCAAATATGGATTTGCCGTCCTGCGTGCTGAAGATCACGCCGGACAAGCAGATCAGCAAGTGGTTTGATGTGCCGGTGAACCCTGCCACGGGCGAGGCGCGCTCCATGGGCATCGAATTTGGCCCCGACGGCGATATTTACCTGATCGATAACCCCGGCTGGACGGGCCGCGAGGATCTGATCCGCACGGGTCGCGTGCTGCGCCTGCGGGTGGATGATGATGGCAAGATTGAGTATTGCAAGGTGGTTGCCGACGGCATGGAGCATCCCAATGGCATACGCATCAAGGGCGACTATATGTACATCACCCAGTCCACGCTGGAGCTGGTGAAGACGGAGTCCGGCAAGCTGATGAGCTGCGTATATTGCTTCCGTCTGGATGATGAGAACATCCACTGCACCAACACGCTGGCGGATGAGAATATCCTCTGCACCTTCATCACCGAGAACCCACTCTGCCAGTATGGCGTGGATGGCATCATCTTCGACAAGCAGGGCAGGCTGATCATCGGCAACTTTGGCGACGGCTCCCTGTGGCGCATCTATCTGAGCGAAAAGGGCGATAAGATGATCGACAAGGAATTCTGGTGCGCCGATCCGGAGAACCTGAAGACAACCGATGGCATGACCATCGACGAATACGGCAACATCTACATCGCGGACTTCTCTGCCAACGCCATCGGCAGGGTCACGCCCGAGGGCAAGATCAGCCGCATCGCCGTGTCGCCGGACTGCACCGGCTGGGAGGGCGGTCTGGACGAGCCGGGCGAGCCCTGCGTTTGGAACGGCAAGATCATCGTGTCCTGCTTCGACTGCGTGGTGGACGATCAGAAGGTGAACACCGCCCACGAGATCCCCGCCACGATGGCGATGCTGGATATCGAGCCTTAACGGCTTTGGCGGGGGAGACTTCCCTCGACCGCAGAGCAAGCAAAACCCCTTCGAACCAGTATGGTTCGAAGGGGTTTGCTGCGCTTGTAGACCTGCCATCGCGCTGAAAAGCATCGGCTGGTCAATACGAACGGGAAGGGGCAAGCCCTTCCCGTTCGTATGGCTTGGGTATGCAGCCTTGGCATACCTCAGCTTGGTTTTTTAGGCAGATATCAGAACTTGATAATGCCCTTTTTGAGGATCTTGCGGGAGAGCAGCGCGTCATAGGCCTCTACGGCATGATCGAAATCGAAGTAATCGGAGATGAAATCCTTGATGACCAGCTTGCCATCGTTGATCCACTCCATTACCTGCTCGTGAGCGGCGCCCTCCTCACGCTTGCGAGGCATCTGCTGGAAGATGACGCGCCAGTTATAGTCGGACTTGGAGAAATCGATGGTGATTTCCTCCTTCTCCGGCACGCCGTAGCAGAGCACAGCGCCACGATCCTTGATCATGCCCATGCCCTGATTGACGATGGCGGGGAAGCCTGCGGCGTCGAGCACGAAATCCACGCCGTCCGGATAGAGCTTGCGGATCTCCACCTGCGGGTCGGTCGCCTTGGAATTGATGATGTGGGTAGCGCCGTTGAGCTTGGCCTGCTCCAGCTTCTCGGGGATGATATCGCAGGCAACGAGGTTGGTTACGCCAACAAGGCTGAGGAACTTGATATAGGTAAGACCCACGGGGCCGCAGCCGATAACAGCCACGGAATCGGTGGGCTTGATGCCGAAGTAGCGGATGCAGGAGAGCACCTCGCGGAAGGTGACGATCATGGAAGCATCCACGGGATCGATGGCGGGATCGAGCACCGTCTGGGCGAAGGCGCAGTCCGGGGCGTTGGGAGCGGCGGGATCGCATACCACGGCGTACTCGCTCATGGCGCCCCAGCCGGAGCCGAGACCGGGCAGGTTTTCTTCATCGGGATCCACAAAGGGCAGCAGCACCCGGTCGCCAACCTTAAAGGAAGTGACCTTTGCGCCGACCTCCACGACCTCGCCAACGCCTTCATGGCCGATCATGATGGGATACATGGACTCCGGGAAGCCCTTGAAGGTGCGGTGGCAGAGCTTTACATCAGTGCCGCACATGCCGCAGGCAATGGTCTTTACCAGAGCCTGATACTCGTTGTAGCGAGGCTTATTGACCTCCTTGATGGCGAGGGTACCGTCCTTTTCGACGATCAGTGTTCTCATCTTATCCATACCGAACCTCCGTAAATGATTATTGAATTTATGTTTCGCAAGGCTGCGAGAAAACATAGTGTAGCAATATCATTATATCATGACATAGCAGACTGTGCAAGGATTATTTTTTGCATTATTCTGCAAAGGGCTCTGCTTGCGGCGAAGCAGCGATTTTTCAGACGATTCAAAATAAAATTGCAGTTATCGACCAATATCTAAGAACAAATTTTATTTATTCGGTGAAAAATACTTTGGACGGGGTTGACAAATGCTAAAAAACCCGTATAATAAAACTACAACGTCGCAAAGTTATAATGTAATGACATATTGCGGTGCAGCCGTACTGCATAGCGTACAATGTGAAATGCGCGGGCTGATCGGGATGGTTGGTTTTAGAGGCGTTTTCAATTGTACGACATAACAAATCCTGAACGAAGCTGGCAGAATGGCTCATTTGCCGCAAGCTTTGTGCATTATAACGGCTGCGGCGGCTTGAATGCGTTCCTTACCGGTCTGGTAGACCGGAAAATAAATAGGAGGATTCAACTATGAAGAAGATTTTGGCTCTGGTACTGGCGCTCGTTATGGTTCTCTCCTGCGCAGCAATGGCAGAAGTAGACTATGCAAACCTCAAGGCGTTCAAGATCGATCCCGCGCAGATTCCGCAGGAGAAGCTGGACACCACCCTGTATCTTGCAGTATCCGTTCGTGACCTGACCAACCCCTACATCGCCACCATCGCAGAAGGCATGGATATGTTTGCTGCTTACCTCGATTCCATCGGCCAGAAGTACGTGACCCAGGTTCTGGACTCTGGCGGCGACTCCAACGTGGAAGTGCAGAACATGGCTTCCTTCGCAGCTAAGGCAGACGGCAACGCCATCGCCTATGCTGACCCCAACGAGAACACCATCGCCTTCGCTCTGGCAGAGG
>CAYWLE010000121.1:0-5926 GCA_964458825.1 uncultured Oscillospiraceae bacterium
GGCGACAGCATCGCCGTGTGCATCTCCGGCGGCAAGGATTCCATGCTGCTTGCCAAGTGCATGCAGGAGCTTGCCCGCCATTCGCCGCTGAATTTCCAGCTGCGCTTCATCGCCATGGATCCCGGCTATGCACCGGAAAACCGCCGCCTGATCGAGGAAAACTGCCGCCTGCTGCACATACCGGTGGAGTTTTTTGAAACCGATATCTTCGCCGCCGTGGATCAGATGGATTGCAGCCCCTGCTACATGTGCGCCAAGATGCGCCGGGGCTACCTCTACCGCCGGGCAAAGGAGCTTGGCTGCAATAAGATCGCCCTCGGCCACCACTTTGACGATGCTGTGGAAACCATGCTGATGAGCATGCTCTATGCCGGTCAGGTGCAGGGCATGCCGCCGCGGCTAAAGAGCGACAACGTGGCGGGCATGGAGCTGATCCGCCCGCTATACAAGCTGCGCGAGGAGGAGATCATCGCTTGGCGGGATGAAAATGGTCTGCGCTTCCTTGCCTGCGCCTGTGAAGCCAGCCGCCGCGCCGTGCTTGCGGATAATGGAACCAGCGCCTCCAAGCGGCTTGAGATGAAGGGTCTACTGCGCCACCTCCGCTCCCTCAATCCCGATGCGGATAAAAATATCTTCCGCAGCATGCACAACGTGAACCTCGATTCCCTCATCGCATGGAAGCACCGTGGAGCCCTGCACAGCTTTCTGGATGAGGATCAGGGCTGAGCTATACGCAAAAAAGCACCGCCTGTGCGGTGCTTTTTTGCGTATGTCGTTCCTGTCAGTCCCTCTCCCACTCCAGCAGGCGTGCAGATATGGCGTCCAGCTCAAATTCGTAAAGCTCGTCGTGCAGCACGGCGTCGCCCTCGAATATCCAGCGTCCATCGTCATTGTCCAGCTCGATGGCGCTAAGCTCCGCCTCCGGGCGATACAGCTCCAGCACGCGCAGCGCTCCATGCAAGCTGAGCCTGCCGCCCGAATACATCTCCCCCGCCTCCAGCCTGCGGGACACGATGCAGCCGCCCGCCACCACGATGCTGCCCCAGTAGCCATCGCCAACCACAGCCATGCGCTTGCCAGTCGCGCCATCCTCGGAATAGAGCACGCGGCAGTCGGGGTACGCGCTTCGAATCAGCTCCTCGGCAGCGCTGCGCTCCATGGTTGCCGAGCTGGAAACGCTGGCAGGCTCCACAGTTTCCGCAAGCAGGGTCTGTCCATCTGCATCCACCAGCACGATCACAGCCTCGCCTGTAGCCTCATAGCGCAGCAGGCAGAGCCTCGCGCCCGAAGCCTCCCAGCCCCGCTCCATCGTAGCGCCGGGCGCCAGCGTAGCCGCGCCTGCTGGCATATCCTCGGCAACGCCCCAACCCAGCGTCAGCATAATCAGTATGGCAAGCATGCCTGCAAAGCTCTTGAACCAACCCTTCCTCATGGGCAACCTCCGTTGTCTTGCTTATTTGCCTTCAATTCCTTCTCCAGCTCTGTGTTCGACCGCCTTCAGCGCGATCTCAAAACAGCTGCCCTGTCCCGGCGTGCTCTGCAAATCCAGCCTGCCGCCGTGCAGCTCCACGATGCGCTTCACCAGCGAAAGACCCAGCCCGAAGCCGCGGTCGCTGCGATCCGGGCTTGCCTGATAGAAGCGGTCGAATATCCTCTTCTGATGCTCCGGCGCGATGCCCGGCCCATCGTCCATCACCCGCAGCAGGCATTCCCCGCCCGCCTTGGCTACCTCGATCAGCACGCCGCCGCCCGCCTTGCCATAGCGCACGGCATTTTCGGCTAGGTTGAGCACCGCCTGCGTGAGCATGGTTTCATCGCCCAATACCAGCGCGTCGCCACAAACCTCCGCCGTGATGCTCATCTGCTTCTGCGCAGCGCTCTCAGCAAGCGCCTCTGCGGTGATTTCAGCGAGCAGGGATAGATCCACCATCTCCCGCTGCTCCAACCCCTGCCGCGCATCCAGCCGGGAGAGCGCCAGCAGGCGCTGTATCAGCGCCGCCATGTGGCTGCTCCGGCGCTGTATCTCCCGCAGCGCCGCCTGCCTGTCCGCCTCATTTGCCGCCTCCGACAGCGCAAATTCGCTCTGCGCCATGATGGCTGCAACCGGCGTGCGCAGCTCATGGGAGGCGTCGGAGGTGAAGCGCCGCTCCCGATCAAATGCTGCGTCCAAGCGATCCAGCATATCGTCAAAAACCTCGGCGGTGCGGTATATCTCGTCCCGCGCCCCCCGCAATGCGATGCGCTTTTTCAGGTCGGAGCCATCCGCGATGCCCTCCGCCGTGCGGTTGATCCTCGCCAGCGGTGCAAAGGCACGCCTTGCGATCAGCCAGCCACCCAGCCCAGCAAGCAATATCAGCGCCGGCAGCAGCACCAGCATAAGCTCCCTGCGTATGCCCCGCACGCTCAGCAGCGCATCGCCGGACATGCTGCATCGCAGGTAGATTTTGCCATAGCCATCCACCTGCATCAGGCTATCCTGCGTCATCCAGCGCACGCCGTCCTCGCCGCGCAGCTCACGAACCTCGCCCGGCTGGAAGGCTGCATCCACGCGCCGCTGGCCATAGAGCAGGTCGCCATCAAGGTTGTACAGCGAGATCCGCACGTTGGGCAGGTCGTCTAGGTTCCGATCGATCTCCAGCCTGCCATTTTCGCAGCGAACCTCATCCTGAGCAAGCTGCGCCGTGGAGGCGAGGGTATCGCGGAAGTAGCCGTAGGTCACGCGCTGCTCATTATGGATCATCACGCCCAGCGCCAGCGCCGCCACCGCTGCCGTCAGCAGCGTACACAGCAGCGTGATCCGCGCCTTAATGGTCAGATGCTTCATTTTTCCTCCCGCAGCACATAGCCCACGCCGCGCACGGTATGGATCAGCTTATCCGTGCTGCCCTCATCCAGCTTCCTGCGCAGGTAACGTATGTAGACATCCACCATGTTGGAGGCTCCTGTGTAGTCATAGCTGAATATCTTCTGCTCGATCTGGTCGCGGGTGAGCACCACGCCGGCATTGCGCAGCAGATATTCCAGCAGCGCATATTCCTTTGCCGTGAGGGAAACGAGCCTGCCGCCCCGCGTGACCCGCCGCGCCGCAATATCCATTTCAAGGTCAGCCAGACGCAGCACATTGCCGCTGCGCAGCTCCGCCGCACCTCGGCGCGTGAGCACCCGCAGCCGTGCCATCAGCTCATCCAGCGCAAAGGGCTTCACCAGATAATCATCGCCGCCAGCATCCAAGCCTGTGACCCTATCCTCCACGCTATCACGGGCGGTAAGAAAGAGTATCGGCGTAGCCACGCCCGCAGCCCTTGCCCTGCGAACCACGCTCAGGCCATCCTCGCCGGGCATCATGATATCCATTATCGCCACATCATAGTCCGTCATGGACAGATAATCATAGGCGTCGCATCCGTTGTCGCAGACGTCCACGACGCCGCCCTCCGCCTGTAGCCGCTTTTTGACCGCATCGGCAATGGCGCGTTCATCCTCCGCAAGCAATATTCGCATGCTGCTCTGCCTCCCTTATGCCCGCTCTTGCGCTCGATTTTATATTGGTCTGTTGTTGGTCTGTTGTTGGTCTGCCCATTGGTTCCGGCTTGGCTGTCCATCGGCTTGCAGGGGTTCAAATCATGCCCGAAGCCCTTCCATTTGAAATCCCGAAGCCCTTCCATTTAAGATATGGAAGGGTTCGGTCGCTTCACCGCCTGTCAGCGTGCCACGAAGGTGGTGCTGACGGAGCCATAGCTGCCGCCGGTGCTCTTGAGGCGAACGCCGGAAATCTGCACGCCATAGGTCTTGCCGCGGGTGAGTCCCTTCACGCGAAGCTCGATGCTATCGCTATCCTTTTCGAGGATCTTCACCGTGTAGCTCTTGCCGCTGGCGTCCTTGACCACCGCCTTGGCGCTCTTATACTGCACGCGACCGCTGAACTCTACCTCCAGCTCACGATCCTCATGATCGTAATCCACATCGTGGATGGCAAGCTTGCCTGCCGCAGGAGTCTTGAAGCTGCCGCCGACGGAACCATAGCTGCCGCTCTTGCCCGCACGCACGCCGCTGAGCACGAAGCTATAGCTCTTACCGGCAGCGATGCCGGAAACCTTGAAGGTAAGCTCGTCATCATCCTTCTCGGTGATCTTGGCGCTGTAGCTCTTGCCGTTCTCATCCTTGACGCTGACCTTGGCGCTCTTATAGCGCACGTTTTCCTTGGTGAACTCAACCTCCACCTTGCCGGAGCCTTCATATTTCACCTTCTTGATCGCCGGAGCAGCTGCCATGGCGGGCAGGGCGGCGGTCAGCAGGCTGACCAGAACCAGCAGGGCTGCAACAAGCTTCTTTACGTTCCAAATCTTCTTCATCATTTTTTCTCCTTTCGATTCTCCATTATCGCTGTCTATTGTGGTTGGCAGGTTATTCTGCTAAATCTATCACCGGCTTCCCGGCGACTGAAACAATCATAGCGCCAAAAGGTTAATGGAAAATGAGAATGGAAAAAAGCAGGATATTTTTTTCACTGAATCTTTTTACCGGATATTCCAGCGGATATATAAAAGGTCTTCAGGCGATGCTGAAGACCTTTATGCGTTCAAATATGAGCGACTTTCAAGCTTCTACCAATCAAAGCAGATTAGTAGCGGCTCTGGCGCTGTGCCTCGAAGCAGGCGCGGCAGTAAACCGGACGATCGCCGCGGGGCTGGAAGGGCACCTGAGTATTCTGGCCGCAGCCATCGCAGATCACATCATACATCTGACGCTCGCCACGGGGAGCGCCGCCATTGGCCTGACGACGGGCAGCGCGGCATGCCGGGCAACGGCCGGGCTCATTCTGGAAGCCCTTGTCAGCATAGAACTGCTGCTCGGAAGCGGTAAACACGAATTCTGCGCCGCACTCACGGCAAACCAAAGTCTTGTCTTCGAACATGGAAAAAACCCTCCTAAATGTATGTGCCCATACGATGTGTTCCCTTTGAGCCGAGTCCATTCTCATCGGTAGGGATTCCACCGGAGGGATACGGTTTCGAAGTTCTCTAATCGGGGCTGGATGTATTATACCACAAGCCGCCCCGATTGTACAGCCTTTTTTCAATTTTTACAGCCGGAATTTCGCGCTATAGCAGCCCTTCCGCCGCCAAGACCGGCTCACTCGCCGTCCTGACCAGCCTTCGGAGCCTCAATCTTGGTTGTTTCAGGCTTGGGCGCTTCTGGCTTGGCTGCCTCTGACTTGGCTGGTTCGGGTTTATTCTCCTCAGCCTTCACATTCTCGCCGCCCTCGCCGCGATGGCGACCCCTGCCGCCGCGCCTGCGGCTGCGCTTATGCCCGTCCTTCTTATCGCCGTCGGCATCATTGGACTTGTCCTCGGCGCTCGCCGCGCTCTCGGCGCTCTCCTTCATCCTTTCGAGGAACTGCTCGGTGGACAGGTTCTTGGGCGCCTTCTGGTGGGGATAGCGCTTCTTCTTCGGCTCCTCCTCGGTGGCTGCCTGCTCCTCGGCGGTGGGGATGGGCGTCTTTTTGCCGCCCTGCTTCTTTTCCTGCGGCTTGGGCGCCTCCCGCTGGGCAGGCTTATCATCCGGCCCGGGCTTGCGCACATCGTCCATCGAATATTCCCGCAGCTCATAGCTATCATCGTCATCCACGCAGATGCGCACCTTTACCCGCTCGCGTATGGCGTTGATCTCGGTGATCACGCCCACGCCGTCGGGGGTAACGATATCCTTGCCCACCTTCGGCACGCGCTTGAGGGTCTGCTCGTAGGTATCCTGCTCATACTTCAGGCAGCACATCAGCCTGCCGCACTGACCGGATATCTTGGATGGATTGAGCGACAGGTTCTGCTCCTTTGCCATCTTGATGGACACCGGCTGGAAATCTCCCAAGAAGGTGCCGCAGCAGATAGGCCGGCCACAGGAGCCGAGGCCGCCGAGCATCTTTGCC
>CAYWLE010000122.1:0-5908 GCA_964458825.1 uncultured Oscillospiraceae bacterium
GTTGATGTCCTCACCGGAGATCTGGAACAGGTTGTGCTTCTCGCACAGGGCGCGCAGGCGCTGAAGCTGTGCCTTGGTATTGCGGCTGGGCATGTAGGTCACGGCGCGGTAGCCGAGCTTTGCCACATAGGCGATCAGCTCATCAAGGAAATCATCCTCAAACTTCTGGGCGCGCTTGTCGCCAGTGACGCTGTCGCCAACATCGCCGAGGTAGGCGTAGGCGGAAATCGCGCCGACGCGGTCGGACAGGGCGAGGATATCCTTCACATCCGGGCATTCGTCGGTGGCGTCGATATAGAACTTGGAGATCAGCTGGCTCTTGATCCAGCCGAGCAGATCATACATCATGTGGGGGTTGCTTTCGTCCAGCAGGTAGCCCTCGATCTTGCCAGAGAGGGGCAGCTGGATCTCCTCATGGATGAACTTGACCAGCTTTTCGCCCCTGCCGATGACCTCCAGCATCTTATAGGCCAGTGCGCTGGAGAGGTGGCGCTCGGTGACGGAGCCGCCCTTGGCAAAGTTGGAGAGGGGAAGAACATCCTTTTCAAAATCGATGGCGATGCCATACTTGCCCATCATTTCGTTGACGGCGGCAACCATCTTCTTATTGCGCTCGTTGCGCTTGGCACGGTAGGGAGCAAAGAAATCGTTGATCTCCTGCGCCTTATTGTGGGGCACGCCGTGCAGAGCCATGTAAACCACGCCCTTCTGGTCGGGGTTATTGAGCTTCTTATCGGCAAAGGGAGTGTTTGCAAAGCTCACGCGGCACTCGATGCCTATGGTTGCGCTCATCTTGGCTGCCTCCGCGGCGGCAAGGAACTCCTCGGAGCCGGCGATGGAATCGTGATCCATCAGACCGCAGGTGCACAGACCTGCCTGACGGGCAAACCACACGGCGGCGGTGGGGGAGTAGGGAGAGAAGGAATAGGTGGTGTGGATGTGGTTGTTCACATCGCGACCGGTTTCCGGGCGAGGCTCGGTATCCATCAGGGACTTGAGATTCTCGAGTCCTTCGGGGCAGTTGAGCAGGCGCAGCAGCTCTTCGCGGGTCTTTGCCATTGTGCGTTACATCCTCTCTGTTAATGATATATGTGATATATGTATCAGATAACTCTATGAAGCTATTCTATCACTTCGGCGGGCTGGTTTCAAGTGTCTTTACGGGAAGATAAGCGCCTTTTTATCCATCGGGCGCAGGGCTTTTCCACGAGGTAGGTTATCAGCAGCGATGCGCCGAGCGCGGCGGCAAAGCAGCAGAGGGTATATTGGCTCTGCCATGGCTGCTGGCCATCCTGGTTGGGCGTGGTTCCCGTGTAGGGCGGTATGCGCAGCTTTTTCAGCTGAACGGCAATGAACTGGTGCCAGATATAGAAATTGAAAGATATGCCCGACAGGAAGCGCACGAGGCGGTTCGATAGCAGCAGGCGAAAGAGCCGTATCCCGCGGCTGCCGCTGATGAGAAACAGGCTGCCCAGCAGCGATAGGGGATAGCGCCAGAAGAGCTGACCCATGCGCACGTTTTCGCCGCCGGAGCGGGCGAGCTGACGGGAAAGGATGAGATAGACGCCTGCGGCGCAGGCGATGGCGATCAGGGTGGACAGCCAAGCCTCTGCCGCCCGCTGGGGTCGCCTTGCAAGGCGCTGATAGAGGCAGGCGGCGAGCATGCCGTTTGCATATACGTCCAGCATGGCGCCGAGGCGGTTTACGTAGATGCTTGTGTCGCTGAGCCTTGTGGCGATCAGATAGCGGCAGGCGAAGGCAAGAATGGTCATGCAGGCGTAGGTAAGGGCGGGCTTTTTCTTAAAGGCGCGGGCAAGCAGCGGGAAGACGAGATAGAACTGCACCTCCACTGCCAGCGTCCATAGCGCGCCGTTGAGCTTGGTGAAGGAGTAGGATTCAGGAAAGAAATTGTGGGTAAAGCTCAGATGGGATAGGATATCCGTCCACAGGTGCCTTGTGCTGGAATAGGCGTTGCCCGGCACAAGGAAGGCAAGCAGGAGCATGATAAATATGCACAGCAGGTAGCTGGGCAGTATGCGCGCGGCGCGGGCGGCATAAAACGGCCCGGTCCGGCGGCTGCGACCGCTGAGGAAGCCCAGCATAAGCAGAAAGCCGCTGAGCAGCAGCATCAGATCCACAAACATATAGCCGCAGGCGACGATGGGATAGAGCCGGATGGTATGGCCGAGGATATTCAGATCGGGGTTCAGCCACGACTGCTGCCAGATATGATACCAGCCGATGAGCGCCACGCAGACCACGCGGAGCAGGTCGCCCGCATCGGCATAGCCCTCGCGAACGGGGGCGGGCAGAAGGAGGGAGCCGAACGTCTTTGCTTGCATTTGCTTCATGGATTACCTCTATATGCTCTATATGTGTACAAGTATTCCTCCGATGAGATTGAATATCAAACCAAAGCTCATCAGCACAGCCTCCCAGCGGGCAAGGGAGCGGCGATCCTGCTCCAGCAGGCAGACCAGGCTCAGCGGAACCAGCTCCAGCGCGTATCTTGCGCCGAACTGATAGCCGCCCAGCGTGCGATGCATCAGCAGCAGTAGGATATTGACCAGCGCCATGGCGAGGGCTGTCCATTTGACGGCTGTCATGCGGCGCAGCAGGATATCCTGCACGAGCCAAACCACGCTGCAAGCGAGGATGGGACAGCTTAAAAACATGGAGAAGCCGAACTGGTTGATGGAGATGCAAGCGCCGGAGGAGCATTCATTGCAGAGGGAGAAGGGAGAACCTAGGAAGAGGGTTTGGAGGTTATTCATCACATAGGCGAGGGAGAGCTGGCCATGGGTGCTGCGGGTGAACTCGGGCAGGTAATTATGGCCGAACTCAAAGGGATTGCCAAAGCGGATGTAGTTGTACGCCCCATAGCAGGCGGCGACGGCAAGCCCCGCAAGGATGCCCGGCGCAAGGCTGCGGAGGATGGTTCGTGCGCCGGAATGGCGGTTTTTCTCCAGATAGAGAGCCAGCAGCACGGGACCTAAACAGACGCTGAAGGGTCGGCAGCCCACGGCAAGGGCATAGAGCAGGCAGGCGATGGTTGGATGGCTTCGGCGAATGGCGATCACCGCGCCCACGCAGAAGAGGAAGGCGAGGGTCTGCGCCTCATACCACACGCCGCCCACCAGCGTGACGGGCAGCATGGCGCTGGCAAAGCAAATGAAGATCGCCCAAGCGATGCAGTGGCTCCACGGCATGCGCCGCTCGCGCAGCAGCTCGGACAATATGAGCAGGCAGGCGGCGGCGATATAGATCTTCTGAAACAGGCCGCCCGGCACATCATCGCCAAAGAGAAGCGTGTAGAGCAACATGGGTATGGCTGGCACGGGCGGGAAGCTTACATAATATCTGCCGTTGTAGATGGCAAGCTCGAGATAGGGATAATCGCCGTCGAGAGCAGTTTCGCCGCGCAGCCAAGCCTGTGCCTGAAGGAGGTAGCTTGGATATTTATAGGAGGCTGGATCGACGTCGCTGCTTGCGCACATCACGGCATAGAGCAGCAGTATGATGAGCAGGCAGATGAGCGCCGATGCGATCAGGCGCTTTTTTGATGTGGAGGTTTGCAGCATGGCGCGAGGCTCCTTTCGGCGGTGCGGCGGGGGAGCGGAATCCAGCTTAGCCCGCATATTTAGTCTGGATATATTGTAAAGCATCGGCTGAAAAATGTAAAGAGGGGGTGGAAAGGGCGCGGCAATGTGAAAAGTTGGAAAATCAAAAACTGATTTCACGCGGTTTAACTTGACATGCAGGACGAAAAAAAGTATAATGACAAGGCTGTATGTTTGGGAAGTTTTGCGCAGGTATGCGCAAATGCCTCATATGATTACGATTTGAAGGAGTTGTTTATTCATGTTCCGTACTTACCAGCCCAAGAAGCGTCAGCGTTCCAAGGTACACGGCTTCCGCGCCCGCATGAAGACCAAGGCAGGTCGCAATGTGCTCAAGGCCCGTCGCGCCCGCGGCCGCAAGGTTCTGACCGTCTGATCGTCGGTTAGAAATGGAGGGGCAGGATACGCATGCGCGCGTGCCTGAGGGTTTCGCGCGCAAATACAGACTTGGCGAAAACAAGAACTATCGCTATGTCTATCGCAGAGGCAAGTCGTTCCCCTCGCGTAACATGGTGTTGATCTACCTGAAGGGTCGGGAGCAGAGGTTTGGTTTCTCGGTTTCCGGCAAGGTGGGCAACGCAGTCACGCGCAACCGCATCCGGCGGTACATGCGCGAGGATGTGCGCAGGTTGCGCACGCAGCTGAAATGCGGAAAGTATATCTTCATTGCGCGTCCGGCGCTGAAAATGGTTCCGCATGCGGAGCTGACATGCGAGATGATAAATCTTCTAAAGCGTGCCAAGCTCATGAGAGAGGATATGCCCAATGGATAAGCTGAAGAATCTGCCAAAGCGAGCGCTGCTGTGGCTGGTTCGCTTTTACAGAAGGAGCATATCGCCAATGCATCGGCCCTGCTGCCGGTTTATACCGACCTGCTCGCAATATGCATTGGAGGCTATTACGAAATACGGCGCAATAAAGGGCGGTTTTCTGGCGCTGCGCCGGATACTGCGCTGTAATCCGCTCTGCAAGGGCGGATACGACCCTGTACCCTAAAGCGCGCAGGCACAAGTGCATAGGTTGGCTTATGGGAGGATGCCCCGCTGATATGGGCGAAGGGCATTCTTTTGTTAAGCGGCGATCCCGCCGTTTCCAAAGCGGCGCCGGCCTGATCTGGCTGGCGTTTTTCGAAGCTTTGGCTGCGCGATCTGCGCGGGCGGTATCTTTGGCTTGCCTGCACAGCATGAATTTGACGTACAACCAACTTCCGTGGAGGAAATTCAATGAGCGGATTATTTCAAAACATTCTGGAGTGGATCTTCAGCTGGGTAGGCAACTACGGCTGGTCTGTGGTGGTATTTACGCTGCTGGTTAGGCTGGTGCTGCTGCCGCTGGATATCAAGAGCAAAAAGGGCATGCGCGCTATGCAGAGGGTGCAGCCCAAGGTGCAGGCGCTTCAGAAGAAGTACGCCAATGACAAGGACAAGCTCAACCTCAAGCTCAACGAGCTCTACCGCAAGGAGCATGTTAGCCCCATGGCGGGCTGCCTGCCCATGCTTATCTCCCTGCCCATCCTCTGGTTCATGTTCGGCGCCATGCGCAATATGGCAAACGAGCAGACCATCCAGATGATACTGGACATCATGGAGACCGGCGAGGTTCCTGCCATGCAGGGCTGGCTGTGGATCAAGAACGTATTCCAGCCCGATTCCTTCATGTCCTCCATCCTGCCCACCGTGGATTCCCTCAAGAGTATCGCAGTCGTAAACGGCTCCAAGATCCTGACCGAGGCAAATATCACCGCCTGCAAGGATTTTCTGGCAACTGCGGAGTACGCGGCCATCGCTGCCCAGCACGGCGCAGATCAGTTCATGCGCCTTCAGCTGAACCTTGTGTTCTTCAGCCCCGTGCTCACCCTGCCCAAGTCCTTTGCCGCGCTGTTTGAGTATGCCAATGGTCTTTTCATCCTGCCCCTGCTGGCGGCGGCTTCTCAGTTCCTGATGACCAAGTTCACCAGCGGCTCTCAGCCCAAGCAGGAGGATGTAAGCGCGGAGCAGCAGGCTGCCAACAACGCCATGAACAGCGGCTTCATGAAGTGGTTCTTCCCGCTGTTTTCCCTGTGGATCTGCGCAGGCTACAACGCAGCCTTCGCCATTTACTGGATGGCCGGCAACGTGATCCAGATCATTCAGCAGCTGGCCGTCAACTTCTACTTCGAGCGCAAGGATAAAATAGAAGCCCTCGAAGCGGAAAACGCCGAGATTAAGTAAGAATTTAAGGAGGCATCCTGCCTTGAACAGATTTATTGAAGCAAGCGGAAAGACCGTGAAGGACGCCATCCAGAACGG
>CAYWLE010000123.1:0-4646 GCA_964458825.1 uncultured Oscillospiraceae bacterium
GCTTTACCCGGCAGTCGGCAGCGCTGCGCACAGCCTCGGATATGCCCCGCGCCTCATTGCCGATCACCAGCACGAACCTCTCGCCGGCGTCCTCCCGGGCATAGAAATCCGCGCCGCTCAGGTCGGAGGCAAATACGCGATAGCCCGAAGCGCGCAGGGCAAGCAGGGTTTCATCCAGCGCCGGGCTATGGCAGAAGGGCAGGCGGAAGCCGGAGCCCATCGCCGCGCGCTGCACCTTGGGCGAGAGGGGATCGGCACTGCCCGCACCCAGCAGCAGAGCCTGAAAGCCCGCCGCATCGGCAGTGCGCCATATGGTGCCAACATTGCCAGGATCCTGCACGCCATCCAGCGCCACAATGCGATTTGGCAGCGCCTCGAAGGGCATGGGGCTGGGGATCTCAAAGGCGGCGACGATGCCCTGCGGGGTCTTGGTATCGCATATACTCTCCAGCAGGCTGCGCGTCACCGGCAGCGCCCGCAGACCTCCTGCCTCCAGCTCGGCGGCAAGGGCGGCGCGGCTTTCATCGTACACAGCCTCGGCTAGGTGCAGTCCGCAGCCGAGAGCCTCGCGGATCATGACCTCTCCCTCCACCAGAAACAGCCCGCTCTCCCGCCGTGCCTTTGCATTCTTCAGCTCCCGCAGGCGCAGCACCGTGGGGTTCTTTGCGCTGGTTATCCTCTCGATAGCATTCTTTTCCATGCCGCTTATCTCCATTTCTTTGGCTTGGTTCCGCTTTGGTTCTGGCTTGGCTGTATTGGTTTAAGCGCCGCCCTGCCGCCTGCGCTCGCCATGGGCATAGGAGGCAAAGTATACCCTCTCCGCGCCAGCCTCCCTGAGCGCCTGCGTGCAGGCAATGGCTGTGGAGCCGGTCGTCCATACATCGTCGATGAGCAATATGGTGCTGCCACGAACCAGCGCCTGCATCTCCTCCGGCACAGCAAAGCCGCCCCTGAGGTTCAGCATGCGCTGCTCCTTGGATAGCCTCGCCTGCTGGCGTGCGTTGCGGGTGCGGCAGAGCAGCTGTGCATAGGGAGCATCCAGCCGAGCGGCGACATTGCGTGCCAGCAGCTCCGAATGGTTCTTCACGCGGGTACGCAGTCTGTCCGGGTGCATCGGCACGGCGGTGACAAAGCTCAGATCATCGATGTGCAGAAGCTCCGCCGCACGAGCCACATCCCTGCCCATCTCCTCCGCCAGCACCCAATGGAAGTTATACTTGAAGCTGCGAACCACGCCGCTGGTCGCGCCATAATAGCGGTGGGCAAAGGCGGTTCCCGCAAGACCTGAAGCCCTATCCGGCGGACGCACGCCCAGCCAGTTCTTTGCAAGCTCCCGCCTGCAAGCCTCGCAGATATCATCCCTGTCGCAGCCAAAGATGCTTTCGCAGCCCATGCAGGTCGCACGGCGGGGATAGAGCAACTCTCTCAGATCATTCAGCAGCCTCCGCAGCAGGCTTGGCAGCTTCATATTCACATGCCTCCCCGCCTACCCCCGGCCGCCTGCTCCGCCAGAGCCTTCAGCCGCAGGTTCAGCGCACTATAGCGGCGCAGGATGCGGTTGTTATCCACCATGCGGCACATGCAGTCCTCCCTGCCCACGATCACAACTAGCCTGCGGGCGCGGGTCACGGCGGTATAGAGCAGGTTGCGGGTCATGAGCATCTGCGGACCGTTCAGCAGCGGCAGAACCACCGCTTCGAACTCGCTGCCCTGACTTTTATGCACGGAGATGCAATAGGAAAGCTCAATCTCATCCAGCATGCCGTCGTCATACACAGCGCGCCTGCCGTCGTCAAACTCCACGGTAAGCTCCCGATCCAGCCTGCTGAGCTTGACGATATAGCCAATGTCCCCGTTGAACACGCCCTCGCCGCTCTCGCCATCCCTCTGCCATTCCAGATCGTAGTTGTTGCGTATCTGCATCACCTTGTCGCCCAAGCGGAAGATGCAGTCGCCCCGGTTCAGCTCGGTCTTGTCCCTGCCCGGCGGGTTGAGCGCCGCCTGAAGCTGAGCATTGAGCTGATACACGCCCAGAGCGCCCTTCTTCATGGGAGCCATCACCTGTATGCCCCGCAGCGCATCCACGCCCAGATAGGCAGGCAGGCGCCTTTGCACCAGCGCGACCACAGCCTGCGCACAGGCGGCGGGGGCGTCCTTGCGCTCGAGGAAGAAATCCGTGTCCCGGTTCTGGATCAGCGGATACTGACCATGGTTGATCCTGTGGGCGTTCACAATGATGTGGCTCTGGCTGCTCTGGCGGAATATCTCATCCAGACGAACCACCGGCAGGGCAGTGGAATCGATCAGATCCCGCAGCACGTTGCCCGCGCCCACGGAGGGCAGCTGGTCGGCATCGCCCACGAGGATCAGCTTCGTGCCGTCCTTGAGCGCCCGCAGCAGCGAACGCATCAGGAAGATATCCACCATGGACATCTCATCCACAATGACCACGTCGGCACGGATGGGATCGTCCTCATCCTTCTGGAAGCCCTCAAGCTCGCCGCTGTACTCCAACAGGCGGTGGATGGTGCGCGCCTCCCTGCCCGTAGCCTCGGACATGCGCTTGGCTGCCCGACCCGTGGGGGCGCACAGCTCCACTGAAGCCTTGCCATCCAGCAGGCGCAGTATGCAGTTGATGGAGGTGGTCTTGCCGGTGCCGGGGCCGCCGGTGACGATGGTGAGCGCGCCGGTCACAGCCGCGATCACCGCATCCCTCTGCCTTCGGCACAGCGACACACCCTCCTCCTGCTCGTAGCGGTCGATGGCTGCCTCGGCGCTCTCGGTATCCATGCGAACGCCGGAGAAGCTGCCCCGCAGCTTCATCAGAAGCTGCGCCGTATCCGCCTCCACCTTATGCAGGCGGTTGAGATACACGGCTTGCTCGCCGCCAAGCTCCTCGCAGGTGAGCTTTCCTTCAACCAGCAGGCTCTGCACGCTGTGCTCCGCCAGTGCCTCATCCACGCCCAGCAGCGCCGCCGCCTGCGCGGTCAGCTCCGGCAGGGGCAGATACATATGACCCATGCGACCCGAAGCCTCGCTGAGGACATAGCGCACGCCGCTCTCCAGCCGGGCAGGGTTCTGCGCCGCAAAGCCCATGCTGCGGGCGATATCGTCTGCCGTGCGGAAGCCGATGCCGTCGATCTCGTCCGCCAGCCGGTAGGGGTTGCGGCGAAGCACCTGCTCGCACTGGTCGCCATAGGCTCGGTAAGCCTTCATGGCAAGGCTGGGACTCAGCCCTGCTCCCTGCAAAAACATCAGCGTGCTGCGCATTTCATTTTGCATGGCAAAGGATTCGGCGATCACCGCAGCCTTCTTGGGGCCGATGCCGGGCAGCTCCGTCAGCCTGTGCGGTTCGGACTCCAGCACATCCATGGCTTCCGCGCCGAAGTGCTTCACGATCAGCTTTGCCGTGGCCGGCCCAACGCCCCGGATCAGCCCGGAGGCAAGGTACTTCTCCACGGCGCTCTTCCCCTCGGGACGCAGAAGCTCATAGGAGCTTACCTTGATCTGCTCGCCATAGTCCCGATGCTCGGTCAGCTCGCCATCGAGGATCACCTGCTCGCCCGCATTCAGGAACGGCAAAATGCCCACGGCGCTGATGCGTCCCGAGCCTTCCACCCGAAAGGATGCCACCGTCCAGCCGTTGGCGTCGTTTCGGAATACGATCTCCTCCACCATTCCCTTGAATTTAGACATGCTCTTTTACGTGCGCTCCCATGTGTTCTCTTTCCAGCTCCAGCAGGAATTTCTTCATCTCCAGCCCGCCCGCATAGCCCGTAAGCCTATTTCCTGCGCCCAGCACCCGATGGCAGGGCAGGAGGATGGGCAGTTTATTTTGATTGCAGGCCATGCCAACCGCCCGGCAGGCGCGGTCGCGGCCAATGCGGCGGGCAATGGATGCATAGGTTTCCACATGTCCATAGGGTATATCCGCAAGCGCCCGCCAGACCAGCGCCTGAAATACTGTTCCTTGGATGCAAAGCGGAACGGAGAAGCACCTTCTCCGCCCCGCAAAATATTCTGCCAACTCCGCCTCCGCCTGCGAAAGCAGCGCCCGGGCACGTTCAGCCTCAACCATGCTCCCAGCTTGACAGGGCTGCGGAAGGCGCTTGCCCGGCGTCAGCTCCAGCGCACAGATACCCCACTCGTTTGCCCGCAGAAGCAGCTCTCCCACAGGTGTAGCGATCCGGCGATGCAGCTCAATTTCCATTCTTCTCGCCAACGTTTTTTTCGTAGATCAGCCGCAGACCCTTTAGGGTAAGCAGACCGTCCATCACGTCGATCACGTTGGATTCTCCGGCAACCAGCACAGCCAGACCGCCGGTGGCGATCACCTTCGCCCGGGGTGCGCCCAGCTCCTGCTTCATGCGGTTTACAAGGTAATTGATCTGACCGATATAGCCATAGACGATGCCCGCCTGCATGTTGGTTACGGTATTGCGGCCGATCACGCTCTCCGGCTTGGCAAGCTCAAAGCGGGGCAGCTTGGCTGCACGCTCGGTAAGCGCCTCGGCGGCAAGCTTCAGACCCGGGCAGATGGCTCCGCCCAGAAACTCTCCCTTTTCGGAGATCACGCCGAAGCTGGTTGCCGTGCCGAAATCGATGGTGATGCATGGGCCGCCGTATAGCTCGTAGGCGGCCCATGC
>CAYWLE010000123.1:4656-5882 GCA_964458825.1 uncultured Oscillospiraceae bacterium
CTTTTTGTTTGATCCCGCCTAGGGTGGTGGCGGTGCCTAAATGGTTGGTTTGGCTGGGGCGGCGTTTGCGCTCGGCCGGGGCCACGGCGCTGGCGATGCGGTCGGAGCCAAGCTCTCGGGGGTTTTCATATTTGATATTGATGCCCGTCTTGATGCCGGGGCCGATGATGCACGGCTCCAAATCGAAGTAGCTCTTGCACATATGCTCGATGGTGAAGTTGATCTGCGGTACCACCGAGGAGATCATGATGCCCTCCACCTGCTCCGGCTGAACGCCGTTGTGGGCAAAGAGGTTCATCAGAAGGATGCCATATTCGTCCGAGGACATGCTTCGGTTGGTGGATGCACGCCAATACTGCACCATTTCCATGCCCTCAAAAAGTGCGATCTTGATATTTGTATTACCTATATCCAGCGTGAGGATCATTTTTATCTCCTTTGGTTCTATGGAAATCAGCCTTCCCGCCCGAGCTTGCGCAGGGCGGTGAGCACCGCCGTGGAAACCAGCGCGTTCGCCACAGCCTCCAGCGAGCCTGCGATCAGCCCCGTGCCGCCGATGAGGGAGAGCACCCTTGCCGAATCGATGCCCATAACGACGTAGAACAGCAGCATCAGTCCCAGATACATGAGCGTATTGGTCAGCGAGCCGCAGACCGCAGCCAGCGATACCGCACCCACAACCCGCCTGCCGCCTGCCGCCATGGCTGCGCGGCGACGGCTCCTCGATGCCGCCTGATAAGCCAGATGGGCAACCACCGGCACCAGCAATCTCGGCAAAAAGCACATCACCAGCGCCAGCGCGGGACTTGCCGCCACCAGCGCGCCCGCCAGCGCGGAGGGCGTGCCATAGATGCCGAAGGCGCTCAGCGCGCTCACCGCGCCGAAGCACGCGCCCAGCACGAGGCCGGTCTTCAAGCCAAGCAGCAGCGTGCCGATCACCACGGGAACGCCCAGCAGCGATATATTGATAAAGCCCAGCGGGATCATGCCGATCGGCGTCATTCCCAGCAGCAGCACCAGCGCCACAAAGAGCGCCGTCAACACAAAGGAGCGCATCTGTTCGTGATTCATTTTTGGTTCCTCCATTCAAGTTCGAAAATGATACCTGATGTTTTTGGGTTTA
This sequence comes from uncultured Oscillospiraceae bacterium, assembly GCA_964458825.1. GTDB lineage: Bacteria > Bacillota > Clostridia > Christensenellales > Aristaeellaceae > SFTH01. The sequence continues at coordinate 5,780 of CAYWLE010000123.1, forward strand.
CCAAGACTTTTTCTGTTCGGTTCCCCAAGGATACCGACGCTACGATTATACCACACTTTCCCCATCTTACCAACAGTTTCAGGTAAAATACAGCGCCGTTTTT
>CAYWLE010000124.1:0-5850 GCA_964458825.1 uncultured Oscillospiraceae bacterium
TGACCAACCAGTCCAAGGAGGAGAAGCTCCGCAACGAAAAGCGCGGCGTTTGATTCCGACTGATATAAACAGAAGCAGACCGGGAGACCGGTCTGCTTTTTCGCAATCGTGCGATGCAGAAAGGATGGATGGGATGCAGATATGTGGAAAGTGTCAGCTGCTGTGCGAGGGCGTTTGTCCGAAATGCGGGAGCAGCAAGCACCTGCGCGGCTATGAGGAGAACGAACCGGCGCTGCTGATCGTGCTCACTGCCATGCAGGCGATGATGGTGGAGCCGATACTCGCGGAGAGCGGCGTGCCTTACATCAGGAAGGGAGAGGTTGGCGGCGCACTGACCATACAGGCGGGCATGATGCGGGAGATATACCGCTTTTACGTGCCCTGCGCCGCGCTGGAGCGCTGCCGCAGGCTGATCGAAGAGGTATTTGGCGAGGACGAAGGCATCATGCACCTGCTGCATGAGTTTGATGCGGAAAACAAGGAAGAATAGAAGAAAGAATCGTAAAATAAAGAGGCATGACCCGGACAGGTCATGCCTCAGCTTTGTGAAAGGGGATTTACTTCTCGAAGAGATCCATATAGCGTGCGGTGAGCAGGGGATAATAATGGCTCTTGTACATATAGCGACCGGCAACATCCGCCCAAGCGGAATATTTCGGGCCGTAGCCGGGGGAGATGGTGGTGAGGTTTTCGAGGATGATGAGCCGCTCCTCGCCATCGGAGCCGGTATTCATCACCATATACTTGGTTTCGCCATCCTGGAAGGTATCCACGATGGAGCCGTTGCAGCGGAATACCTTGCCATGCCATTCCTCAAAGAGCACCCTCAGCTGCTCGTAATCAGCCTTTTCCAGCTTCCAAGCGTTGGCGGAATAGGCGGCGAGGGTGGGCTTATAATTGACAACGATGCTCAACACGGCGTCGGCGCGGCCATCCTTGGTGGCGCGGAAGCGGACGGTATTGTTGCCGAACTGGGAGAACTTTGCAAGGAACTGGAAGCGGCCGGTGGTCATATCGAGGATCAGGCTCTCCTCCACATAGGGGGTATCCACGCTGATGGCTGCGCCCGGCTCGCAGGCGCCGCTGATGGTCATGGTTGGTTCGTTGCTTACGTTTTTGACGGTGGAATCCAGCTCGATCTCGATATCATATTTCTCACGGTAGAGCACGATATCGCGGCGGGTTTCCTTGTGGCGGGGGGTACGGACGATGACGGTATAGGTATTGTCGCCAATGGGCTGCACGCTCACATCCACGCTGAGGGCTCCGCTGCGATCCACCTTGTCGGTGAGATCCTCGCCGTTGATATAAACATTGCTGCCGGCGACCACCTGCAGATCGATGGGGTAGATGGAGGTGATGACGTTTACATCCTCCTTGGCAGGGTTGACCACGTCCAGCGGGGAATCCGGCACATCCACGCTGTATTCCACATTGGGCAGGCGGGTCTGGGTGCCATCCTGCCGCATCAGCACGGGACAGAAGCAGATATCGGCATAGTCATATTCGGAAACATCGCCGGCGAACCAATCGGCATCGGCAATTTCCAGTCGAGCCACGCCGCCGCAGATGCTCAGGCTCTGGTTGATCTCCGGCAGGAAGATGCTATCGCCATCCTCGCCATAGAAGATGAGGGCGTGCGCCATGCGACCATCGTCCATCTCTACCTCGTTGATGGTGGGGGTATAGGCGCCGCGGGTGTAGAGGCGGGTGATATTGTAGCTATCGATCCAGAAAACCAGCTTATAGATGCCCACGCCCACAGCGGCAAAGCAGGCGATCCACAGAAGAATCACCAGCAGCCGGTGGTAGGCTGTTCTGCGCGGCTTTTGCTGGGCTTCCTCCTGCGTGGGCAGCGGCTGCTTGCATACGTCGCAATATTTGGCTTCATCGGCACACTTGTTGCCGCAATAGGGGCATTTCAAGACAGCATCCTCCTTTGATATAACATAAAACTATTCTCCGCCATGAAGCAAAAATCCTGCCGGATGATTGGCTTTTGTTGTGAAATTCACATTTTCACCATATCGACAAATCAGAATTATATGATATAATATAAGATAGAGCGAGTGTATCGTGCCCGAATCATGCGGGTGCAGGAATACGGAAGGGAAGAACCGATTTCAATGCAGGCATACCTAGATAACAGCGCAACCACGCGGCCCTGTGCCGCAGCGGTGGAAGCCATGGTGAAGTGCATGACCAATGGCTTTTATAATCCGTCCTCCGTATACAAGCCGGCAGTGGAAGCTTTCCAGCAGGTGCGCGCCTGCCGGGAGCTGATCCTGAGCGCGCTGCATGCTGGGGAGCATGCTCTGGTGTTCACCTCCGGCGGCACCGAGGCAAATAACCTTGCCGTGATCGGCACGGTAGAGCGCATGCGCGGCAAGCAGATCGTGGCGGTATCGGCGGTGGAGCATCCATCGGTGATGGAGAGCTTTCGGGAGCTGGAGCGGCTGGGACATGAGGTTCGAGTGATTCCGGTTGGCTTGGATGGCGGGCTGGACTGGGATTTCCTTGCCAAGGCGCTGGACGACGGCGCGAGCTTTATAAGCTGCATGCAGGTGAACAACGAAACCGGTGCGCTGCTGGATGTGGAGAGGCTGCACAGGCTGGTGAACGGGCGGGCAGTGATCCATGTGGACGGCGTGCAGGGCTTCCTGCGGGCGCCCATTGATATGAAGCTGGTTGATCTATACAGCCTATCCAGCCACAAGATACACGGCCCCAAGGGCGAGGGCGCGCTGGTATATAAAAAGAAGATACGCTTCATGCCGCGGCAGATCGGCGGCGGGCAGGAGGGCGGTCTGCGCTCCGGCACGGAAAACACGCCTGGCATTGCCGGCATGATGGCTGCCGTGCAGGACATGCTTTCCATGGGCTTGGGCATGCGGGATGCGCTGATGGAAAAGAAGCTCAAGCTTATCGAAGCCTTCAGAAGCGCCGTGCCTGAGATGCTGATCAACGGCCCGGAGCCGGAGCAGGCTGCACCGCACATTGTAAACATCAGCTTTCCCGGCGTGCGCGGCGAGGTGATGCTGCATGCGCTGGAGAGCGAGGGCGTGTATGCATCCACTGGCTCGGCATGCTCATCGAAGAAGCTGAAGGTGAGCGGCGTGCTGACGAGCATGGGCATTGCACCCAGCCGAGCCGAATGGGCGCTGCGATTCAGCCTTAGCCCCCACACCACGGATGAAGAGATAGCCTACGCTGCCGAGCGCCTTGGAGCGCTGTATCAGCAGCTGAAAAAATATGCAAGGAGATAGAGCCATGCGCAAGGTATTGCTGGTTCGCTACGGCGAAGTATTTCTAAAGGGAGCAAACAGACCCCATTTCCTCAAGATCCTGACCGACAACGTAAAGCGGGCAGTGAAGCCCCTGAACGGCAGGGTATGGATGTCCGATTCCCGCATATATGTATCCGATGTGGAGGATATGGACGAGTGCGTGCGCCGGGTGCGGAAGGTATTCGGCCTGTATTCGGTGAGCCCGGCTGTGGAATGTGAGAAGGATCTGGATGAGATGGCCGAGCAGTGCATCGAGATGATGAAGGAGCTTTCCGGCACCTTCAAGGTGCTTGGCAAGCGCAGCGACAAGAAATTCCCCATGAACTCCCTTGAGTTTGCAGCGGAGCTTGGCGGACGCATTCTTGAAGCCAACCCCAAGCTCAGCGTGGATATCCACAATCCTGAGCACAAGCTGCGGGTGGAGGTTCGCGATAAATGCTATATCTGCCGGGAGGAGATCATGGCTGTGGGCGGTCTGCCCATGGGCTCCGGCGGCAAGGCTGCGCTGCTGCTCTCCGGCGGCATAGATTCGCCTGTGGCTGGCTACCAGATGATGAAGCGCGGCCTGCACTGTTGCGCCATCCACTTCCAGTCGCCGCCCTATACCGGCGAGCTTGCCCGGGACAAGGTGATGCAGCTTGCACGGGAGCTGGCGGACTACTCCGGCGGCATGCGGGTGTACCTCGTACCCTTTACCAAGTGCCAGCTGGAGATACATGAAAAGTGCCCTGAGGGGCTTGGCACGGTGATCGGCAGGCGCTTCATGATGCGCATTGCACAGGAGATCGCCAAGCAATATGGCGGGCAGGCGCTCATCACCGGCGAGAGCCTTGGTCAGGTTGCCTCGCAGACCATGCATGCCATCGCCTGCACCGACGCCGTATGCGATATGCCGGTGCTGCGGCCGCTGATCGGGCTTGACAAGACGGAGATCATGGAGATCGCCCACAAGATTGGCACCTATGAAACCTCCATACTGCCCTATGAGGATTGCTGCACGGTATTCACGCCCCGCCACCCCATTACCAAGCCCAAGCTGGATACCATGGAAAAGGCGGAATCGAAGCTGGATATTGAGGCGCTGGTAAAGGAAGCGGTGGAGGGAACCGAGCTGGTGATCATTCACTGAGCAAGCCAAGCAGCCCTTGCCCAGCCAGCCTGAAACGGACGCGCCAGAGAAGCCTGAATGGAGAAGCTTGAGCCAGAGAAGCCTGAGTGGAGATAAGCAAAATGACCGTTGAAGAGTATATCAGCCATTTGAAAAACAGCCCGGAATTTATGCAGAACGTGACCAGCTGGTCGGTTCTGCCCGCAAGGCAGGCAAGCTACGGCTCCTTTCCGGCGACGCTGGAGGCGGGCGTGATCGACGCGCTCAAAAGGAAGGGCATCGATCGACCCTATATCCATCAGGAGCATGCCATACGCTGCGCCATCGAGGGACGGGATCTGGTTGTGGTCACGCCCACAGCCTCGGGCAAGACGCTGTGCTACAATGTGCCGGTGCTGGATGCGATACTCAAGGATGAATCGGCGCGGGCGCTGTATCTCTTTCCCACCAAGGCGCTCTCCAGCGATCAGGCGGCGGAGCTTTATTCGATGATCGAATCCATCGACTGCCCCATCAAGGCATACACCTATGATGGCGATACCCCCGCCACGGCGCGCACGGCGATCCGGCAGGCGGGGCATGTGGTTGTGACAAATCCAGATATGCTGCATCAGGGCATACTGCCGCACCATGCAAAATGGATCAAGCTATTTGAAAATCTCAGGTATGTGGTGATCGACGAGATCCACGCCTACCGCGGCGTGTTTGGTTCGAACCTTGCCAATGTGATCCGCAGGCTGCGGAGGATATGCGCCTTTTACGGCTCGGATCCGGTGTTTATCTGTTGCAGCGCCACCATACGCAACCCGAAGGAGCTTGCCGAGCGAATGATCGGCAAGGAAGTGGAGCTTGTGGATGAAAACGGCGCGCCGGCAGGGGAGCGGAACGTGGTATTTTACAATCCGCCGGTGGTGAATGCCCAGCTGGGCATACGTGCGGGCAGCATACCGGAAACGCGGAGGATCGCCTCCTCGTTGCTGCAAGCCGGGGTGCAGTCCATTGTGTTTGCCAGATCGAGGCTTACGGTGGAGGTTCTGGTTCGCTACCTGAAAGATATGGTGCGCGATCCTCTCGGCAATGCAGGCAAGGTGCGCGGCTATCGCGGCGGATACCTGCCTACACAGCGGCGGGAGATCGAGCGTGAGCTGCGCGCAGGCAGGGTGATGAGCGTGGTTTCCACAAATGCGCTGGAGCTGGGCATTGATATTGGTCAGCTTGACGCCTGCGTGCTTTGCGGCTATCCGGGAACCATCGCCAGCACATGGCAGCAGGCTGGTCGCGCGGGCAGGCGGGGAAGCGTTTCCCTGCTGATTGTGGTGGCAAGCTCCGGGCCGCTGGATCAGTATATCATTCAGCACCCGGAATATTTCTACGAGCAGTCGCCTGAATGCGCGCTGATTAACCCGGACAACCTATACATATTATTAAACCATGTAAAGTGCGCCGCCTATGAGC
>CAYWLE010000125.1:0-5784 GCA_964458825.1 uncultured Oscillospiraceae bacterium
CGCCCTGTATGCGGCTGGGCCACTCATAGCCGCCGGAGGATTCGAAGCGATCCAGCAGGTTGGCATAGCTGCGGCTGAGGCGCTCGTATTCCTCGGCATCCTCATGCTTGGCTGCCATTTCAGCCTCCAGCGCGCGCAGCTTTTTTTCCATTTCCTTGAGCGGATCGAACACCCGCTCCAGCTCCTGCTGCACGGTCAGGTCGCTCTGGATATCCGCCTCCTGCGTCAAAAGCCCCACGCGTGCGCCCTTTGCGATGGAAATGGAGCCTTCGTCCGGCTCCATCGCGCCGGAGATGAGCCGAAAGAGGGTGGATTTTCCCGTGCCGTTCGCGCCCACCAGACCCATGCGGCTGCCCGCCTGAAGGGTGAGGTTGACGTCCTTGAGCACGGTGTTCATGGCGAAGGATTTGGTTAGATTTTGGATGGTTAGCAAGATCATATTATATTCCCCTGCATCAAAATCTGGCGCAGTCATGCTGCGGCGCATTTGATATATTCAAGTGATAAAATGAAGATAGATACCCGCAGGCTTATATGCCCTCCCAGCGTCCGCTGGCTCCACAGGGCAGCACGCCGCCGCAGGTGACGGGCAGCACGATCTCGTCCGCCGTAACCTTGCCTGCATGCCGCCTGCCCACGGTCATGGTGAGCATATTGCTGAGCACCGCGGGTTGAAGACCGGTGGTATAGCTGTTGATGAGCATAAAGAGCGCGTCCTCGGCAAGTACCCTTTCGCACGCCTCGACCAGCCCAAACAGCTCGTTTTCCAGCTTCCATACCTCGCCGCCCGGACCTCTGCCGTAGCTGGGCGGATCCATCAGTATGCCCTGATAGCGGTTGCCCCGGCGCTCCTCTCGCTGCACGAACTTGAGCGCGTCGTCGATGATCCAGCGCACGCTGGTTTCATCGAGCTGGGAGAGCTTGCGGTTCTCGCCCGCCCACTGCACCATGCCCTTGGCTGCGTCCACGTGGGTCACGTGCGCGCCCGCCGCCGCACAGGCGCAGGTTGCGCCGCCGGTATAGCCAAAGAGGTTCAGCACGCGGATGGGTCTGCCGGCATTGCGGATGAGGTTTGCCATCCAGTCCCAGTTGACAGCCTGCTCGGGAAATAGTCCGGTATGCTTGAAGCCCGTAGGCCGCACATAGAACTCCAGCGCGCCATAATGCACGCTCCAGCGCTCCGGCAGCTTCTTGAAAAACTCCCATTCGCCGCCGCCCTTGGCAGAGCGATGATACCATGCGTCTGCCTTGCCCCACAGCTCCGGCCGCTGCTTGGGCCAGATTGCCTGCGGGTCGGGGCGGCGCAGGATGATATTCTTCCAGCGCTCCAGCTTCTCGCCGTCGCCGGTATCGATAACCTCGTAATCCTTCCAATCGGATGCAATAAACATGGATACACACACCTTTCTATTCTACATTATAAACGGTGCGGGAATAAGAATCAACCAAATTTGTGAGAAAAGCAGTCGGGCGGAGAAAATTAAGGGGGCAACGGCGTGTTGCTTGACTTTTGCGCTGTAAAGCACTAAAATTCAGGTAAAAGAGATTATGTGAGCGATTAAGTGAAGGGGAGAGAATACGCATGGATGCCAGAGAAGTGATTTACATGCTTCGAAATAAGGCGGGGCTTTCGCAGGAGGCGCTTGCGGAGAAGCTGTTTGTGACCCGGCAGGCAGTGTCCCGCTGGGAGACGGGCGAAACCCAGCCCAACACGGAGGCGCTCAAGCTCCTGTCGAAGCTCTTTGGCGTGTCCATCAATACCCTGCTCGGTTCCCCACAGCGGCTGATGTGCCAGTGCTGCGGCATGCCGCTGGAGGACGAGAACATCAGCCGGGATGCGGACGGCGCGTTCAACGAGGACTACTGCAAGTGGTGCTACGACGGCGGAAAATTCACCTATGAGAGCATGGAGCAGCTGATTCGCTTCTGCGCGGCGCACATGTCCAGCGAAAGCTGGCCCGCCGAGCAGGTGGAGGCGCACATGAGGGAGCTTCTGCCGCAGCTCAGGCACTGGCAGGATGCGGAACAGTAAGGAAAGATGGAACATAAAAATAAACCAACCGACATTTGCTGCGTCGGTTGGTTTTGACTTTTGGGAATGGCTCACAGATGGACTTCCAGAACCTGCATATCCTTGAGGTCTGGCTCATCAAAGCTTGCGCCGGCATAGTTGCTATTGAGGAAGAAGCCCTCGCGGGTATGGCTATAGCGGAAGCCAAAGCGCTCGTAGAAGGGCATGAGGGACTGGCTGGTGCCCACCAGCATGCGCCGCGCACGGGGCTGATAGAGCTTCATTACGTGGCGGAGCAGCCTGCCGGCATAGCCCTTGCCGCGCTGGGCAGGGGCGGTGGCGAGGTTGCAAAGCTCGCAGGCGTCCGGGCTATCCTGCCGGAGCACAGCCACGGCCACGGACTCGCCATTGACCATCAGCACATATAGCTCGCCCTTTTCCAGATATTTATCGATCATGACCTCGCTGGGATCGGCCTCCAGCAGCAGCGGCAGATAAGCCTTCTTGCCTGCGGATATCTTGCGTACCTCGAGGGGAGCCAGCTCGCCGTTTCTCCAGTGCCTGCGGCACAGGGCAACATAGCTCTCGTTGCCGCCGAGCACGATCTGTTCGCCCTCGCGGGCCACCTTGCCGTCAATCACGCGGGCATTGCAGGTTGCCTTGCGGCCGCACCAGCAGACGGTTTTGATCTCCTCGATGGTATCCGCCCAAGCCATCAGCCACAGGCTGCCCTCGAAGAGCTTGCCCTGAAAGTCCGCCCGCAGACCATAGCAGATGACGGGGATGTTCATGTCATCGGCGATGTTTACCAGACGCTGCACCTGATCCTTCTTCAGAAACTGCGCCTCATCTACGATGATGCAATTATAGGCGGTAAGATCCACGCTGTCGATCTCCTCCATGTAGATGCAGGGGGCGCTCAGACCGCTGCGGGAGCCAACCACCCGTTCGCCATCGCGCTTATCCAGCTGGGGCTTGATCATTAGCGCGTTCTGGCCGCGCTCGTGGTAATTGTACTGCACCATGATGGCGTTGGCTGTCTTGGACGAGCCCATTGCGCCGTAACGGAAATATAGCTTTGCCATGATTCTTTTGTTCCTCCAGATATGCTATGTGGCATGTTGGATATATAATTCGCCGGGAGACAGGCAAAAACCTGCTGAAAGCATGGCGATGGATTGGTTAATCTTGTCCTTGGCATGGCTTGCCTAACGGCGGCGTTTGGGTTACAATGGTTTTGGATCATTGCTTGGCTGCGCAGGAGGATAGAGGATATGAGGATCGCCGGGATCATCGCTGAATACAATCCATTTCACAATGGTCATGCCCACCACATCGCCCAGACCCGCAGGCTGAGTGGCTGCGATTATGTGGCAGTGTGCATGTCAGGCAGCTTCACCCAGCGGGGAGAGGCCGCCTGCATGGACAAGTGGACGCGGGCGCGCATTGCCCTTTCCTGCGGCGCGGACGCGGTATTTGAACTGCCGACCATGTTTGCCGTGCGCACGGCGGACGCCTTTGCCCGCGGCGGCGTGGCGATACTATCGGAGCTTGGCTGCGATTGCCTGTCCTTTGGCTGCGAACTGGAGGATATGCATTTGCTGCGCAGGCTGGCTCAGCTTCGAAGCAGCGAGCCGGAGGAGCTATCGCTGGCGATACAGAGGAGGCTTGCCGGTGGAGCCTCCCATGCCAGAGCCAGAGGCGAGGCTGTGGCGGAGCTTATGGGGGTAGAGCCAGCGCTCATCAACGCGCCCAACCTGATCCTTGCAGCGGAATACCTGCGCGCCTTGGAGGAGCTTGGTTCCCGAATGCAGCCCGTGGCGGTACCCCGCGTGGGCGGCTATCATGACCTCAGCCTCGGCACCTTTGCCAGCGCCTCCGCCATACGTGTCGCCGTGGAGGCGGGCAGGCTGGATGAGGCGGCTTCCTGCGTGCCGGAGGTCTGCCGGGCGGAGCTGAAGGGGATCGCTATGCATGCGCCGGACGACCTGCTTTTGCACAGGCTGCGCAGCACGACGGAGGCGGAGCTTGCCGCCCTGCCGGATGTGGGCGAGGGGCTTGAGAGGCGGGTGCTGCGCTGCGCACGCGAGGCAGCCAGCCGAGCGGAGCTGATGGAGATGCTCAAGTGCAAGCGCTACACCCATGCGCGGCTTTCGAGGCTCTGCGCCCACGCCTTGCTGGGCATGACGCAGGCAATGCTGGAGCGCAACCCCGCGCCGAGCTATGCGCGGCTGATCGGCATGCGCGCCGACGCCCAGCCGATGCTGAGCGAGCTGAAGAAGCGCAGCAGCCTGCCCATTATATCCAGCGGGAGCGAGCTAAGGGAAAGCGAGATATTTCAAATCGAATGTGCAGCTACCGACCTGCGGGCGCTGATGTGCGATGCAGCCAGCGAGCGCCGTGCCGAGCAGGAGTTCAGTCGGAAATTTGTGCGGGTGTAGGGGGATGCTCGGGGGAGACGCTTAGGGGCGCTGCCCCTATGACCCCGCTCAAGGGTGTGACACCCTTGAGAATCCCAACATAGCGTGCTATGCACGCTGAAAATAATATATAATAAATCTAAAACCCTGCCATTGGCAGGGTTTATGTGAGGTTTCCAATGGGGATCATCCCCTTTGGCAGATTCTCAAGGCAGAGCCTTGAGCGGGGTTTCAGGGGTGGAACCCCTGAGCGTTCCTTGAGGCTTAGTTCTTCTCAGCGAAATACTTGTTGATGTTTGCCAGAAGCTCGTCCACATCAATGCCATGCACCATGCAGGCTTCCTCGAGGGACTCGTGGATGGAAGAGGGACAGCCGATGCAGTGCATGCCTGCCTGCATCAGTACGATGGCGACGCCGCGGTCATAGGTGAGAAGCTCGCCCATGGTGGTCTGCTTGGTGATCTGCATGATTTAATAACCTCCGATAAAGCAAAATATAGGAATGCTGTATGCTATTATTATACCCGAATCTCGCCGGTATGCAAGCATTTTTTGCAAATTGCGGCTTGGTTGGTTACTCAGTTGCGCAGGCTATGCAGCGGGGCGGGGATCCTGCCGCCGCGCTGGATAAATTCCGCACTGCCAAAGCGGTTGACCGGTATCACCGGCGCGTGGCCCAGCAGGCCGCCGAACTCCACATTATCGCCCGGCTTGGTTCCCGGGGCGGGGATAACGCGCACGGCGGTGGTCTTATTATTGATCATGCCGATGGCGGCTTCATCCGCGATGATGGCGGATATGGTTTCGGCGCTGGTATCGCCGGGAATGGCGATCATATCAAGACCCACCGAGCAGACGCAGGTCATTGCCTCGAGCTTTTCAAGGGTGAGAGCGCCGACCTCTGCCGCATGGATCATGCCGCAGTCCTCGCTCACGGGGATGAATGCGCCGGAGAGGCCGCCCACATTGCTGGACGCCATCACGCCGCCCTTCTTGACCGCATCGTTGAGCAGCGCCAGCGCGGCGGTGGTGCCATGGGTACCGCAGCACTCCAGACCCATCTCCTCGAGAATCGCTGCCACGCTGTCGCCCACGGCGGGGGTGGGTGCAAGGGAGAGATCCACGATGCCGAAGGGCACGTTCAGCCTGCGGGATGCCTCCATGGCGACCAGCTGACCCACGCGGGTGATCTGAAAGGCGGTGCGCTTGACAGTTTCGGCCACCACGTTCAGGGGCTGTCCCTTAACCTTTTCTAGCGCGACCTTCACCACGCCGGGACCGCTCACGCCCACGCTCACGGCGCAGTCGCCTTCGCCGGGGCCGTGGAAGGCACCTGCCATGAAGGGATTATCC
>CAYWLE010000126.1:0-5679 GCA_964458825.1 uncultured Oscillospiraceae bacterium
GAATGTGGGGATAGGTTTCGTAGAGATCCGCCGTGTCCAGAAAGCGCACGCCCCGTTCATAGGCATAAACCAGCAGCTGTGCGCCCTCGGCGGGTGTCATGTTCCTTTGCAGGGGCGACATGGTAAGCGTACCAAAGCAGAGCTTGGATACCTGCAAGCCCGAAGCGCCCAATTGAACCATCTGCATAGTGAGCGATGATTATTGCTTGTCGTGCTCAACCACGTAGAAGCGGATGAACTCCTCTAAAAGCTCGTCACGCTCCAGACGGCGGATGAGAGAACGTGCATTGTTGTAGCTGGTTATGTAGGTCGGATCACCGGAGATGATGTAGCCGACCAATTGGAGAATGGGGTCGTGTCCCTTGGCCTTCAGCGCCTGATATACAACTTCGATGATCTCAGAGGCTGATTCCGGCGAATCTGCGGGCAGACGAAAATTCTGAGTTTCACCCAATCTGTTGCTGTTCATAGCGCACCGCCTTTCCACCTTACAAATACATACAAACCGATTATATCACAGCCAGTGGAAAAATTCAATTGTTTTCGTGCCTTTGAACAAAAACTCTATATAGTGTTCGCATCGCCATGAGGGCGGGCATGGCAAGCAGCAGACCCCACACGCCGCTCAGCTGTGCGCCGCAGAACAGCGCCAGCAGCACCACGCCGGGGGAGAAGCCGGTGACGCTGCCCATAACCCGCGGCGAGATCACCAGTCCATCCACCTGCTGAACCAGAAGCAGAACCAATATGACCAGCGCGGCCCTCTGCCAGCCATCGCCCAGCGCGGCAAGCACCGCAGGCACGCCGCCCAGCAGCGGCCCGAAATAGGGGATCATGTTGAGCATCCCCACAAACGCGCCCAGCAGGATGGCTCCGTCCACGCCGACGATCATTAGCCCCAGCGCCGCAAGCGCACCCACGCACAGCGCGATGGTTGCCTGTCCGCGCAGGTACAGCCGCAGTTCCCGCAGAAGGCTCTTTCCCAGCCGCAGCGCATGCCGCCGCCATTGGGAGGGAATTATAAGCTCCAACCGGATAAAGACCTTCTCCCGGTCGGCGATGAGGAAGCAGCTGAGCACGGCGGACAGGCTCAGCCGGTAGAGCGCGCCCGCAAGGCTGCCAATGGAGGCGCCGATATAGCCGCCCACGCTGCCGATGGCGCTGGGAAGGCTGCTTTCAAGGGTGGAAAGGTCTGCGCCGGGCAAGCTTATGCCGGGCAGAATACGCTGAAGCTGCTGGCTCAGGCTCTCTGCCAAGCCTTGAAGCTGTTCAAGGGAGGCAGGCAGGCTTGCGCCGAGGGCGGCGAGCTGCCGAAGCAGCACGGGCAGCAGCAGTGCAAGCGCGCCGAGGATGAGCAAAAGCACGCAGATCAGCGCCAGAGCAGCCGCGAGGGAGGCAGGCAGCCTCCTTTCCATGAGCTTTGCCAGCGGCGAAACCAGAAACGCCAGCACGCAGGCAACAAAAATTACGCCCAGCGCATCGGCAAGCACACTGCCAAAGAAGAGGATCAGCGCGGCGCAGCTGAGCAGCAGTAGGATGGTTCGCGGCAGGTTTTCGGAGCGGAATGCCCGTGCGACGGGACCTTGCATGGAAAAATCACCTTGCCTTATTGGCTTTGTTGGGAGCTTTACAGGATAACTCGGCGGATAGAGTAAGCTTGCAGGGACAGGCAAGCAGGTTCTGATGGAAGCTTGGGTCGCACCGCTTTTGGATGCGACCCAAGGGGAGGATCAGTCAGCGACTGGGCTTTGATTGGTCTTTATCAGAGCTTTTTGAGCAGATCGTCCTTCTTATCGCTGAGCCAAGCGCCGCCCTGCCGGAGCTTCTGGTTCCAGCGGCGCTCGGTTTGCCAGTTCATCACGCCGAACATGGTTGCCGCGGCTCCGCCGAGCAGCATGCCGGTCATCAGGTTTTTGATGGTGCCATTTTTCATGGAAAAGCCTTCCTTTCAAGATGGATTTTGCCTCACTGAGAGGGCGATTTGGGTCGTTTTCTGTGCCAAAAGGCATTGGCCTGTGATTGGCCTGCGGTTGGTCTGCACATGGTTGCCGTTGGACATCTGGCGTGCGTTTGGGTGCTTTTGTGCGGCTGCTTTGTGCTTTTCTCAGCTGCTTTCCGAGGGTGGAGCAGGCTCCTCCGCGATCACCGTTACCAGCCTGCCGTCGCCGGACACGGTGAAGCGCTCGGCACGGCTGCGGCCGGCATAGAGATCGTCCCAGACGCCGCCGGTGATTTCCAGAGCGGTGACGAGGAAGCTCAGCTCATCGATCTCCGCGCCGACCACCGCGCCGAGCCTGCGACCATCCGTAGCGGCGGCGCGGAAGAGCAGCGGCTTGGTCGAGCAGCGCCTGCGCACGCCCCGATCATCGCTATGCACGGCTAGCTCGCCGAGCATGCTCAGGTGATCGGAGGTGATGAAGCGCGTGCCCAGCAGCGCGCAATCCACCCAAACGCCCTCCAAGCGGCGCAGATCCGGGGAAAGCTCCGCCTGCACCAGCCTGCCGAGCTTCTGGCGGCGGCAGAGGACGGGCATGCCGATGAGGCTGCGCAGCTTGCGCATGCGTGGTTCACCTCCCGAATGAGCTTGGCTTTGGCTGCGGTCGAGCAGTGGAAGCTCGACGCTGGGTAGTCTGTGCGCGAACGCTGATTTTTTTTCAAGGGAAATTCTGCTGAGCTGAACCTTTTTGGACAAAGCTTCGTCCAATAAAAGAACGATATTCATATCTGGTTCATCTGTCGAGGCTATAATGAACGCAGGCTGAGCAAACGATACTGCTTGCCGAAAGCGGGGCAATGTTGAAAGCTTATCTATTGCTTTGACACAGATTTGACAAAAAATTCTGCTAGTGTAGCGATGTACCAACGGCAGGAGGAGGCGAATGCATGGAAAAAAATCGCAGCGGCTATCGCGTGCTTGTGGCGGACGACGATCCAAACGTACATGAGGTATTGGGTCTATACTTCCGCAGGGAGGAATACCAGATGCTATCTGCCTTTGACGGCGAGGAAGCGCTAGAGATTATGCACAGGTCGCGCCCGGACATCGTGGTGCTGGATATAATGATGCCCAAGAAGGATGGCTTGATGGTTTGCCGGGAGATACGCAGGGAGAGCAACGTGCCGATCATCATGCTGAGTGCAAAATCGGAGGAGTTTGACCGGCTGCTGGGGCTGGAGCTGGGCGCGGACGACTACATCACCAAGCCCTTCAGCCCACGAGAGGTGGTCGCCCGGGCAAAGGTGGTTATGCGCCGCCTGCGCGACAATGGAGAAACCAGCCGGGCCAGCCACTTGGTTGTGGGCAACCTTGATATCGACATGAACGCATACATCGTAAAGCTCAATGATACGGTGGTTCCCTGCACACCCAAGGAGATCGAGATACTATGGACGCTGGCGGGCAATCCCGGCATGGTATTCAGCCGAGAGCATCTGCTGCAATCCATATGGGGCTATGATTATATCGGCGATACCCGCGCCGTGGACAGCCACATCAAGCGCATACGCGCCAAGCTATGCAGCGAGGACAACGGCTGGGACATACGCACGGTATGGGGCGTGGGCTACCGCTTTGAAACGGACGAGGAATGAACGGGAGATAAATGAACGGGAGATAAAAAGGGATCGATAATTGCCGGCATTCTGGCATAATGCTGCCGGCCGGAAGTTTATAAGGATAAGGATAAGGAAAGCCGTCCCTCGGCAAATAAGGCGTCGGGGGGACGGCTTTTCTATAAGGCATGTTTATGATGCGCGATCAAGCTGCGCAGGTTCAGCTCAGCAGGAAGGCTTGAAGCTCCTCGGCGGAGGAAAAGGCAAGGGGGATGGTATAGGCGCTCATATCCTCCCTGCGTCGGAAGCCCCACGATACCCACGCGCCGTCCACGCCGGCGTTCTTGGCGGTATCTAGATCCACGCCGCTATCGCCAATATAGAAGGTATCCTTCCTATCCACGCCGGTGGCTGCCATGATGCGCAGGGCTGCGGTGGGATCGGGCTTCTTCGGGGTGGTTTCGCATTCGCCGGCGGCAATATCATACAGGCCGGGGAAGTGGATGCGGCAGAGGCTTTGCAGGGCGGCATCGAACTTATTGGAGTTGATGCCCACCTTCACGCCCGCCTGCCTGAGTGCGGCGAGCAGATTGGTAATGCCATCATAGGGGCGGGTATGGACGTTGATGTGGTCGCGGTAGTATGCCTTGAAATCGGCGAGGGCGGCGGCGGTATCCTCCTCGGAGGTACCCTGCGGCACGGCGCGGCGGATGAGGTTTGCCACACCGTTGCCCACCATGATGCGAACCTCCTCCACGCTGTGGGTGGGATAGCCATGCATTTCCATGGCGGCGTTGACGGCGGCGGCAAGGTCGTGCAGGGTATCGAGCACGGTGCCGTCAAGATCGAAGATGACCAGCTTGTATCTCATTGCATTTACGCTCCGCTTGCATAGGTTTTGATCGATCACAGCATGTGATATCAGGTTCAATAATAGCAGAGGCGGCGTAGATTTGCAACCTGATTTATGTTATATGCAATTTTCGCGGAAATCTGGCGCGGCGCGGCTTGTCAATTGCTGACGGCTGTGATAAAATGCATATGGGAAAATGTGTTCTGAACGGGCGTTGCGGGGGCTTTGTCCTGCGGAGCCTTGACGGCTTGAAGGGAGCAGAATGAAGGCATATTCTGGCTTTGCAGGCGTATATGACCTGCTTATGGACGACTTTGATTATCCCGCTTGGGCGGATTACTATATGCAGCTCATTTCGGCAGCGCAGCCGCGCACGATATGCGATTGCGCCTGCGGCACCGGATCGATGAGCATAGAATTTGCCCGGCGGGGGCTGCGGGTGACGGGCGCGGATATCTCCCGCGAGATGCTGGAAAACGCGGCGGAAAAGGCGCGTGCGGCGGGGGTCATGGTGCAGTATGTATGTCAGGATATGTGCCAGCTCCAGCTGCCCAAGCCGGTGGACGCGCTGGTTTGCGCCTGCGACGGGGTAAACTACCTAACCAGCGACAGGCGGGTAGCCGCCTTCTTTGCGGCGGCATATCGGGCGCTGCGGCCCGGCGGCGTGCTTGCCTTTGATATATCCTCCCCCTATAAGCTCAGGCAGGTGCTGGGCAACGCCTTCTTTGGCGAGGAGCGGGACGAGGCAGCCTACCTCTGGCAGAACAGCATGGACGGCGATATCGTGACCATGGATATCAGCTTCTACATCCGCGAGGAGGGCGAGGAGGATATCTACCGCAGGGTGACGGAGCAGCATCGTCAGCGGGCGCACGAGCCGGAGAACCTAGCTCGCCTGCTGGAGGAAGCGGGCTTTTCACAGATAAAAATATACGGCGACCGGAGCTTTGAGGCTCCCAAGCCGGAGGAAATGCGCGTGCACATTTCGGCTGTGCGCGAATAAGATGGCTGAAGGAGAAGAAGAATGGAAGCAATGAACCGCGATGGCATATATCATATCTCGCTGATGGGCGGTCAGGCGCGTGCAATACTGATCGAGAGCACCGCCATGGTGCAGCAGGCGATGGACACCCATAGGCTCAGCCGCATTGCCACGGCGGCGCTGGGCAGAACCATTACCTGCGCGGCGATGATGGGATCGATGCTCAAGAATGATGGCGAATCCGTCAGCGTACAGATCAAGGGCGGCGGCCCCATCGGCACGGTGCTGGCTG
>CAYWLE010000127.1:0-3808 GCA_964458825.1 uncultured Oscillospiraceae bacterium
CCTCCGAGCAGATGAAGATGTTCCTGACCCGCATGGGCATGGGCTCCAAAATGGTTATCACCGGCGATGTGACCCAGATCGACCTGCCCATCGGCAAAAAGAGCGGTCTTGTGGAGGCGCTGGAGGTGCTCAAGGGCGTGGAGGACGTGGGCATCGTGAAGCTGAGCCACAGGGACGTGGTGCGCCACGAGCTGGTGCAGGCGATCGTCAAGGCTTACGAGCGCTATGCGCAGAAAAACGACAGGCGGGATGACAGAAACGACAGATACGACAGGCGGGACGAGCGCCGTACCTATCCGCGCAGCTAAGCCCGTGCAGACGGGAGAGGTTCAAGGAGAAGCCCTGTAAGGAGAGAGCCTATGAAGAAACATGCAGATACGAAAAGCAGCCGCCTGAGCGGTGTGATACGGTCGGCTATCGTCGGCACGATCACCTTCCTGCTGCTCTTTGCGCTGCTGGTTACGGGCATCACGCCCGACCAGTATGATATCCACGTGGGGCAGCCAGCCAGCAAGGCGATATATGCCACCAAGGACGTGGAGGACAGCGTGACCACCGAGGCGCTGCGGGAGGCGGCGGCAAACGCCGTGGAGCCAAGCTACAGGAGCGTGGATACCAGCGTAAACGCCGTGGTTCTGGAGGATATGGCTGGTCAGTTTGCTCAGCTGGAAGCCATCCGAGGCAATTATGCCGGCAGGAGCGTGAACGAGGCGCTGCTCAGCGAGGTCAGCCCAAAGGCTCCCTTTGAGCTGAGCGCGGATATGCTCGCCGCCCTTCTGGAGGCGGATGCCGATAGCCTGAAGGCTGTGGGCGACGCCGCTGTGGCAGAGGTGCGGGACACCCTCAATTCCACCCTGCCGGAGGGACAGGAAGCCGCAGCCGTCACCCGCATTACCCGCAGCCTGATCGGTGAAAAGCATCCCACGGGGCTGGTTTCGCTGGCTTCGGAGGTCATGCGGGGCTGCATCCAGCCAAATATGCTCATCGATACGGAGATCACCGACGCCAACCGGGATAAGGCTCGGGAGGCTGTGGAGCCGGAGGTTCTGGTCAAGCGCGAGGTCATCGTGCGCGAGGGCGAGATCGTGACCGAGGCGCAGTACCAAATGATCGCCAGCCTCGGCCTGCTGGCGGACGACAGCATAGACCTGCCCCTCTATGGCGGTCTGGCGCTGCTGGTGCTGCTGCTGTGCAGCCTGACTGCGCTGTGCCTGAACCAGCTCGACCCGGATGTGCTGCGCGACGGCAGGAAGCTGCTGCTGCTGTGCATCATCGTGGTGCTGGATGTGGGGCTGTGCCTGCTGGTTCGCAAGGTCAATTCCTATCTGATGCCGGTGGCGCTGGCTGCCATGCTCATCTCTATACTCATCACCCCCAAGACGGCGGTGTTCGTGGGCTGCATGCTCAGCTTCATGGTTTCCATGCTGGTGTCGGCAGACGGCCTGTTTTCCATGGCGATGTTTTCCATCATGCTGATGTCCATCGCGGCGGGGCCAGTGGCAGCGCTGATCCTCTCCCGCAGGCAGCAGCGCACGGGAACCCTGCTGGCTGGGCTTGCCATCGGCATTGTGAACTTTCTGGTCACGATATCCATCGGTCTGATCAGCAGCGCCAACCTGAAGACTGCCCTCACCAATTCCACATGGACGATCGGCAGCGGCGTGCTCAGCGCCGTGCTTGCCATCGGCTTACAGGCAGTGCTGGAGTGGCTGTTCAATCTGGCGACCAATTCCAAGCTCATCGAGCTTTCCAACCCCAACCAGCCGCTGCTGAGGAGGCTGCTGCTGGAGGCTTCGGGAACCTACCATCATTCCATCATCGTGGCAAACCTTGCCGAGGCTGCCGCCAGCGCCGTGGGAGCCAATGGCCTGCTTGCCCGAGTGGGCGCCTATTACCACGATGTTGGCAAGCTCAAGCGCCCCATGTACTTCAAGGAGAACCAGATGGGCGATAATCCCCACGACCGCACCGACCCCAGGGTGTCCGCAGCCATCCTCACCGCCCATCCCCGCGATGGCGCGCAGATGGCGCAGAAGGAGCGCATACCCTCCCAGATCGTGGATATCATTCGCCAGCATCACGGCGATTCACCGGTGCTCTACTTCTACGATAAGGCAGCCAAGCTCTATGGCGAGGATATTGACGTATCCTCCTTCCGCTATGAGGGTCCGCGTCCCCACAGCAAGGAGGCGGCGGTGGTCATGCTTGCTGATACCATCGAGGCAGCCACCCGCACGCTTGCCAATCCCAACCCGGAGAAGATGGAGCAGCTGATCCGCAAGCTGGTTCAGGAGAAGCTCAACGATGGTCAGCTCAACGATTCCGCCCTCACCTTCAACGATCTGGACAAGATATGCGCATCCTTTGTAACGGTGCTCACCGGCGTGTTCCACGAGCGCATCGAGTATCCTGAAATTGCCCTGCCGCCCCGCAAGGGAAGCTCCGGCGGCAGCCAGCAGGAGGAGGCGGCCGCGCAGCCCGAGCAGCCAGAGCAGCAGAGCGAGGAAAGCCAGACGGAGGAGCAGCCTGAGCAAACGAACCGCGGCAGGCATGCCGGCGACGGGGAGGCGAAGAACCTTGGCAATTGAGCTGCAATGCGAGGTGGAGGGCTGTCCTGAGGAGCTGGAGAGCTTCCTTAACAGCGTTGCCGACGCCTGCATGGCGCTGGAGGGCGTGGAGAATGCTGGCTTTGCCATCCGCATCGTGGACGACGAAGCCATACGCAGCCTCAACAGGGACATGCGCGGCGTGGACAAGGCAACCGACGTGCTCTCCTTTCCCACGGCAAGGTTTCCAAAGGGAACCACCGCCCGGGACAATCCCAAGCGCCTGCGGCGGGAGTATGACCCCTGCCTTGGCTACATCAACCTTGGCGACTGCGTGATCAACCTTGCCCGCGCCCGGCAGCAGGCGCAGGAGTACGGGCATAGCCTCCGGCGGGAGCTGGGCTACCTCACCGCCCATTCCGCCTTTCACCTGATGGGCTACGATCACATGAACGATGCAGACAAGCGAGCCATGCGCGCCATGGAGAAGCGAGCCATGCAGCGGCTTCAGCTCTGGCGCATCGAAAAGGGGGAGGGTGAAATGACCTACGATATGCTCTTCAAAAGGGCGGTTGCCGCCCGAGAGAACGCCTATGCACCCTATTCTAAGTTCCGGGTGGGCGCATGCATACTCACCGAAGGCGGAAATACCTATGTTGGCTGCAATTTTGAAAACGCATCCTTTGGCGCGTGCATCTGTGCAGAGCGCTGCGCAGCCTCCTGTGCCATTGCGGCGGGGGAGCGCAGGTTCAAGGCGATCGCCATTGCGGCAAACACGGCGGCATGGCCCTGCGGCATCTGCCGTCAGGTGCTGCGGGAGTTTGCCTGCGACGAGGATATGCCGGTGATCGTCGGCGCTTATGACGGCGATTTCAGCGTAAAGACCCTCGGCGAGCTGCTGCCCGAGTCCTTCGGACCGGAGTACCTGCTCGGCTGAGCAGATCGCCAAGCAACAGATCAGAAAAACCAGCAAAACCATACGGAGGAATAAAACCTTGGCAGAAAAGAAATTCCGTTCGGGCTTTGTAGCCATATTGGGTCGTCCGAACGTGGGAAAATCCAGCATTATGAACCGCATCGTGGGCGAGAAGGTCGCCATCGTATCCAACCATCCGCAAACCACCCGCAATAAGCTGCTGGGCGTTGCCACCGGCGAGGATTGGCAGATCGTATTTGTGGATACCCCCGGTCTGCATAAGCCCCGCACGAAGCTGGGCGAATACATGATGAAATCCGCCAGCGAAGCCCGCGAGGGCGTGGAC
>CAYWLE010000127.1:3818-5650 GCA_964458825.1 uncultured Oscillospiraceae bacterium
AACCACCCCCAAAACAACAACAACACCCCCCACCACGCGCCCGAGCGCGTGGACGCAGTGCTTGCCGTGGTGGATGGCCAGCGCATCGGCGGCGGGGATATGGCCGTGCTTAGCGACATACAGCGGATGAACTGCCCGAAGTTCCTTGCGGTGAACAAGATCGATATTGTGCCGCCGGAGAAGCTCATGCCCCAGTTGGCAGAACTGCATGAGGTGAAGTTCGACCAGATCTTCTCGGTATCCGCCCGCACCGGCGAAAATATCGACCTGCTCACCCAAAAGCTCATCGAAGCCATGCCTGAAGGTCCGAAATACTTCCCGGACGACATGATCACCGACCAGCCCGAGCGCGTGATGTGCGCGGAGATCATACGCGAAAAGGCGCTCAACAACCTGCGGGATGAGATTCCCCATGGCGTGGGCGTGGAGATGCTGCAAATCAAGAAGGTCGGACCGAACCTCACGGAGATCCACGCCAACGTCTATTGCGAGCGGGAATCCCACAAGGCGATCATCATCGGCAAGCAGGGCTCGATGCTACAGAAGATCGGCAGTCAGGCGCGAGTGGACATCGAGCGGCTGCTGGGCACGAAGGTCATGCTCAAGCTGTGGGTGAAGATTCGCCTCGACTGGCGCAACCGTGTCGGCGACCTGCGCACGCTGGGCTACGAGGACTAAGGCATGCCCTCCTTATCGACCCCTGCGCTGGTGATTCGCCGCGCAGATTATTCTGAATATGATCGCATGATCACCCTCTTTACCCCGGATCACGGCCGCATTGACGCCGTGGCCCGGGGCTGCAAAAAGCCCAAATCGCCGCTGCTGAATGCCAGCGAGCCATTTACCAGCGGCGAATTTCAGCTTTTCCAGAGGGGCGAGCGCTTTGCGATAGAGCAATGCCAGATATCCGAGAGCTTCTTTCCACTGCGCAGCGATTATGATCGGCTCCAGCACGGCGCATACTGGCTCAAGCTGATCGAGGCTTCCCTGATGCCGGACGTGCCCATGCCGGAGCTTTTTCTCATCAGCCTGCGGGCGCTGGCATACCTTGCTTATTCCGAGCTGCCGCCAGAGCTGCTGACCATGGCGTTTGAGATGCACCTGATGGCGCAGCTTGGCTATGCGCCGAGGGTGGACGCCTGCGGCAGATGCGGCGCTCCCATTCAGGGCGATGCACGCTTTGATGCCCAGCGCGGCTGCTGCGTATGCATGAGCTGCCCATCCACCGCCCCCTTTATCTCCAATGGAGCACGGCGGGTAATGCTCAAGCTCCCCCGTACGCGCTACGATCAGGTGAAGCTGCTGCTGGATTATCCGCATTGGCAGGAGGCTGCGCGGCTGTTCCGTGGCTATGTGAACGACCGCATCATGGTGCAGCGCTTTGCACCGCCCCTGCCCGGCGAGCCGGGAGCGACGTGTTGAAGCCGGCTGAAAGCTCTTTCAAACTTTTTTTCAAAAAAGTGATTCAAGGTGATTCAAAACCTTCGGAGTGTGTTATATAATAGACGTAAGCCAAACAAAGCAAAACCAATTCAGAGGACAAAACAGATTATTAGGAGGAAATGAGAAATGAAGAAGTTTGTATGCAGCGTATGCGGTTATGTTCATGAGGGTGATTCTGCTCCCGAGTTCTGCCCCCAGTGCAAGGTTGGCGCGGATAAGTTTGTAGAGCAGAAGGAAGAAATGGGCTGGGCAGCCGAGCATGTGGTTGGCGTGGCAAAGGGCGCTCCCGAGGAGATCATCGAGGGTCTGCGCGCCAATTTCACCGGCGAATGCACCGAGGTTGGCATGTATCTGGCCATGGCTCGCGTGGCACACCGCGAGGGCTATCC
>CAYWLE010000128.1:0-5537 GCA_964458825.1 uncultured Oscillospiraceae bacterium
GGCCGTCCGCCTTGATGAGCACGTTGTCATCCAGCGTGGAGCAATCCACCTCCACATGACCGTAGATCACATCATCAAAGCCAGCCTTGCCCTCGGCGGGGATGTTCTGGCGGATAATATATTCCTCCCCCGCGTCTATGCGCGCCTGAACCTCCTCCTTGCTCAGGTGCAGGCAGTGCTTATCATACTTGAAGGTTTCTCCCTTTGCCTCCGCCGCAGCACGCGCCTCGTCCAGCCGCTCCTTGGTGCAGAAGCAGTAATAGGCATGGCCGGATTCCACCAGCTGCTTTGCAAAGGGCATGTAGGTATCCTTGCGCTCGGACTGCACATAGGGACCGCAGGGGCCGCCCACATCCGGGCCCTCATCATGGCTGAGCCCAGCAGTTTTCAGGGAATTATAGATAACGTCGATCGCGCCCTCAACCTCGCGCTCCTGATCGGTATCCTCGATGCGCAGAATAAACCTGCCGCCGCAGCGACGGGCATAAAGATAGGTGTAAAGCGCGGTGCGCAGGTTGCCCAGATGCATGTAACCCGTGGGACTGGGCGCAAAACGGGTGCGTACCTCCTTGTCCATGGCAAAAAACTCCTTTGTCGTTGAATCTGTTTGGTTGCTTTGGCTTGGCTTATTCCTCATCCTCGGCGGTATCGAAGCAGAACACCGTGGTGAAGTCATACTTCTCGCCGGCATAGAGCACGCTGTCCGGGAAGTTGGGGTGGTTAATGGAGTCGGGCGCATACTGGGTCTCCAGACAGAAGCCCTCGAAGCGGCCGTACTTCCTGCCGCAGGAGCCGGGGTTGATGCTTTCCAAGCAGCAGCCTGCATAGAACTGCACGGCGGGCATATCGGTGAACACATCCATCACGCGGCCGCTCTTAGGCGCAGTGACGGAGACTGCAAAGCGCAAACCAGCCTCGAAATCGTTGATATTGAAGTTGTGATCCACGCCATGACCTGCCATAAGCTGGTCGTCGCCGTCGATCTTGTCGATCACGTTGCCCAGCCGGGTGGCGTTGCGGAAATCGAAGTTGGTGCCGGTCACGTCCCGCTGCTCGCCGGTGGGGATCAGCTCGGCATCGCCCACGGTGAAGGTATCGGCATTGATCTCGAAGCTATGATCCAGCACCGTGCCGCTGCCCTCGCCCTCAAGGTTGAAGTAGGAGTGGTTGGTCAGGTTGCAGAGGGTATCCTTGTCGGATACCGCCTCATAGCGGACGATCAGCTCATTTTCATCCGTCCAAGTGTATGTGACCATCACCTTCAGCGTACCGGGATAGCCCTCCTCGCCATCGGGGGAAACCAGCTTCAGGATCAGACTGTCCTCGCAGATGCCCTCCACGGGAGTAGCGTCCCAGAACTTGCGATTGAAGCCGAGGTTGCCGCCGTGCAGGTGGTTCTTGCCGCCCTCGTTCCTTGCAAGGCGCAGCTCCTGTCCCTCCACACAGCACTCGCCCTTGGCGATGCGGTTGCCCACGCGGCCGATGAGCGCGCCCAGATAGCCGCAGCAGGGCTCGTAGCCGGAAACCTCGTTATAGCCCAGCAGCACGTTGCCCAGCTCGCCGTTCTTGTCCGGCACGTTGATGGCGCGGATAATGCCGCCGTAGTTGGTGATCTCCACGGAAGCGCCCGCCACATTTTTCAGTATGTACAGATCGGCCTCACGACCGTCGGGCAGAAAACCAAAGCTCCTTTTGATGATGCTCATTATATCTAACCTCCTATCGTTTGATAAAGCAATGCACTTTCATCCATTTTTATAATACAACCAATCCGCCGGAATTTCAAGCCCTGCTGCGCATAAAACAGGGCGCTTGACTTTAATGCTGTGCAAAAGTATAATATAAGGTGATGAGGTTTGGGCGCATATCCAGACCCTTGCATACTATTTTTGCAGGCTGCACAGGCGTTCAAGCGCCGACGCATGCAGCAACAGGAGGAAAACAACCATGTATTCATACAAGACCCACGGCACCTGTTCCCAGCAGATCCTGATCGACGCCGACGGCGATACCATCCGCAAGGTGGAGTTCATCGGCGGCTGCACGGGCAACACGCAGGGCGTGGCTCGGCTGGTGCAGGGCATGAAGATCGATGAGGTCATCGCTCGCTGCAAGGGCATCCAGTGTCGAGCCGGCACCTCCTGCCCCGATCAGCTCGCCACCGCACTGGAGCTGATGCTGGCGGAGCGCAATGCCTGATCCGCCGAACCAGCCAAACCAATCCACCGCCCAACCATTCTGAAAGGAAGCCTAGGTCATGAGCGAACGCAAAAATTCCCGCTCGGCATACACTCCCAATATGGATGCGCCGACGGCGAAGAAAAAGAGCGCCCGAGGCCCGCTGGCGCTGCTGCTGAGCTTCATATTGCCGCCGGCAGGCATCGCCTATCTGTGGCGCAACGGCGTCTACCGCAGCCGCGGCAGGCTGCTGGTCACCGGCCTTGCCACCCTGTGGATGGCTGTGCTGCTTACGTTTATGCTACCCAGCAGGCAGGTAAGCACCGTGGTTCCCGCGCCCGCAGCGCCCGCAGCCGCCACGATAGCGCCCAGCGACGGCGTTGTTACCGCGCTCTCCAATATCGATGTGCTTCTGGCGGAAAAGCAGGCTGCCGAGGCTGCCCTCAACGGCACCGAGGCTCCCGTGGACGACGCCGCTGCCATCGCCCAATACAATGCAGAGCAGCAGGCGATCCTCAATTCCACGGTGTATTCCGTATTCAGCAACGCCAAGCTCTACCACTCCCGCGAGGTATGCGGCACCCAGTCCAACCGCCGGGCGCTTACTGTGGAGGAGGCCATGAACGAGGGCATGGGCGTCTGCCCGAACTGCGATCCGCCCGTCTTTGCCGGATTTAAGTGAGCCATGAAGCCGTCAGGCTGGAAGATCAGCGCTCAAGGCGGCAATAAGCGGCAAAAGCTTGTCAAAACCGGCAAGAATTGGATTTTGACCGCAATTGTCTAACTAAAGTCATAGGAATAATCTTGACGTACCCATAGAACCATTTTATCATGTAAGGTAGAATGGTTCTATGTATTTTTATGCCTTCATATTCGTATATGGAGAGCTTTGAAAAAAGCGGCAGAAAATCCATCGGAACAAAAGAGGAGGACATCGCATGTTTTGCTCGAAATGCGGAAAAACCATCCGTGCCACCGACGAGAGCTGTCCGAGCTGCCAGTCGCGCATAGGCGACAATCGCTTCGGCGGGATCCCCTATACCTCCGCCCAGTTCACCATCGCGCCCGGGCAGGAGCCGCCCTACAGCCACAGCTTTGAGCCGGTAAACGCATATACCCGCACCACCTATACCAGCATGGATAATGCTGCGCAGGAGGATGGCGATGCGGACAGCCGCACCACCTACCGCCCAGTATATGAGGGCGGCAGCGCTGCCGAGCCCGTGCGCCGCAGCATGCGCGCCGCCATGAACCCTGAGCCGGAGGCTGAGGAGGAAGCGGAGGATAACGAGCAGGCAGAGGCTGGTCAGGCTGCCGTCTTCACCGATGAGCCTCTCTCCCAAGCCGCGCAGGACAGCCTGAACGAGCTGGACGATGAACTGCGCCCCGAGGAAGCCATCGACCTGAACCAGTTCCGCTCCCGCGCCATCCAGTCCTCCGGTCGCGCAGGCATCTCCCGCGATGTAACGGAGTACATCCGCAAGCTGGAGAGCGAGCAGAACCGCCGTGCCGAGCGCGCCGCCGGCCGCCATCGCCGCGCCGCCGCCCCCATCTACGATGATTATGAGGCGCAGGAGCCTCGGGAGGGCGATGAGGAATACACCGAGGAATATGCTTCCGAGCGCCGCGACAGCGATCAATACAGCGATGAATACGGCGAGGACGGCGTGTTTGAGGATATGGACGACGAGGACTTCGAAGGCATGCGCCGCGCCTCCCGCTTTGCGCCGGGGCAGATCCTCAAGGTGGTCGTTGCGCTGGTTCTTGTGGCAGCCATTGCCGTTGGCGTGATCATGTGGGTGCGCCACGTGCGCGGCAGCCAGAGCTCCTCGCCCATCACCGGCGTGAGCGAAACCCTCTACGCGCAGGGCGTTGAGCTGATCAAGTCCCATTCGGACAGCGTGTATACCAACGAGCTTATCAATCTTTATAAGCAGAATAGCAGCATACTGCCGGTAATCACCCGTCTGGAGCAGGACAAGGCCGCCATCGCAGCCCTTCTGCCCGCCGAGCCTGCCGCAAACGACGAAACCTTTATCTCCGCCCTACAGGTCATATTCGACAATATCTCCAATGCCGTCACCATGGACGCCATGGCTGTGGACAACCCCACCGCCGATGATATTGCCCGCTCTGAGGCCAACTGGCAGATCGTTTCCAGCTCCATTGCACAGCTGGAGAGCGTGAAGGAGGCTGCCGAGCTGACCGCCATCATAAACGGCCAGAAGATCACCGTGCAATCGGAAACCCCCGCGCCCACTGCGACCCCCGTGGTTTACACCGCGCTGCAAAAGGGCGATAAGAGCGACGCCGTGCTGAAATTGCAGGATCGCCTCTACCGCCTTGGCTACCTGAACGATGATCGCGATGGTTCCTTCGGCGGCAAGACCCAAACCGCCGTGAAGGCATTCCAGGAGCGCGCAGGCATCGAGGCAACCGGCATTGCCGACAGCGCCACCCAGACGCTGCTCTACTCCGATGACGCGCCCTATGCCGCAGGCGTGGCTTCTCCCACGCCCAGCGCCCAGCCCACGCCGGAGCCACAGGTGATCGAGCCCATTGAGGCCGTGCAGGCAAACCCGGTCGGCAGTGGAACCACCTGATAACCCTAGCACTAGTTTTTCAAAACCTAAGCCTTTGCCGGAGTGCGGCTGAGCCACGCTCCGGCAAGGGATCAGGCGGCGCTCGTCGGCTTGCTGCGTCCGTCGCCGTTCAAGCAAGATCCCAACCGCAGCGCTTACTGGTTGGGATCTCTGTGTATCCACAGCTAAGCATGCTGCTTAACCAGCGAACCAAGCAGCCAAGCTGAAGCACGCCCGAACGCAAGCACGCCCGAAAGGAGGAAGCTCAATGGCACGGCCCATCGTTGCCCTGATCTACGATTTTGACAAGACCCTTTCCCCCAAGGACATGCAGGAATACACCTTCCTGCCGGATATGAACATTGAGCCGAGCGCCTTCTGGGGCGAGTGTGCGGAGTTTGCCCAGAAGAACCAGATGGACGGCATACTCACCTATCTCTATCTGATGCAGCGCATGGCAAAGGGGAACATGCGCCTCACCCGCGATACCCTGCGGGAACTGGGCAAGAAGGTGGAGTTCTTCCCCGGCGTAGAAGACTGGTTCAGCCGCATTCGTGCCATTGGCGAGCAGCTGGATGTGGATGTGGAGCACTACATCATCTCCTCTGGTCAGACGGAGATCATCGAGGGCAGCAGGATCGGCCACGAGTTCAAGGCGATCTTTGCAGCCTCCTTCTATTATGACGAGTCTGGGCTGCCGGTGTGGCCCTGCTCGGCTGTGAACTACACCAGCAAGACCCAGTATCTCTTCCGCATCAACAAGGGCATACTGGACGT
>CAYWLE010000129.1:0-5522 GCA_964458825.1 uncultured Oscillospiraceae bacterium
AAGTAATACAATGTGGTTAATTATCGCCATAATGCATCACAAAGGATCTTGAGGGAAATTTCATGATGAAAAACGAAAATGGACTGCTGCTGGGCATCGATATCGGCTCCACAACAGCCAAGCTGGTTCTGATGGAGGGAGAGAAGATACTCTACTCCCGCTACGAGCGCCACTTTTCTCAAGTGCGCCAGAAGACGCTGGAGATGCTGCGGGAGCTGAAGCCCCAGCTGGAGGGACGGAGCTTTGCCGCCGCGGTGAGCGGCTCGGCGGGGCTTGGCGTGGCAGAGGCTGCTGGACTGCCCTTCGTGCAGGAGGTATATGCCACTGGCGAGGCTGTGCGCCGCTTTGAGCCGGATACCAGCGCTGTGATCGAGCTGGGCGGCGAGGATGCGAAGATCATCTTCTTCGGCAACGGCATTGACGAGCGCATGAACGGCAGCTGTGCAGGCGGTACCGGCGCGTTTATCGACCAGATGGCCGTGCTGCTGAACATGAGCAACGCCGAGATGGACGCAGCCAGCCTCAGCCATGAGCGCATCTACCCCATCGCCTCCCGCTGCGGCGTGTTTGCCAAGTCGGATATCCAGCCGCTGCTCAATCAGGGCGCGCGCAAGGAGGACGTGGCGGCCAGCATTTATCAGGCCGTGGTGAACCAGACCATCGCCGGCTTGGCGCAGGGACGAAAGATCGAGGGCAAGGTCATGTTCCTCGGCGGCCCGCTCTACTACTGCAAGGGGCTGCGGGAGCGCTTCAAGGAGACGCTCAAGCTCAGCGACGAGAACGCCGTGTTTCCCGATTATGCCCGCTATGCCGTGGCGCTGGGCGCATGCATCCACGCGGGCAAGAGCGGCGAGGTATTCAGCTACGAGAGCATCACGCAGGCGATAGAGAGCAGCATCGGCAAGGGCGCCTCCCGCACCCACAGGCTGCCGCCGCTGTTTGAAACGGAGGCAGACTATACTGCCTTCCGCGATCGGCACGCGCAGGCGAAGGTGGACATCGTAGGCATGGACGCCTACAGCGGTCCGGCATGGCTGGGCGTGGACTGCGGCAGCACAACCACCAAGCTGGTGCTCATCGGCAGGGAGAAGCAGATACTTTACTCCTACTATGCATCCAACCGGGGCAACCCCGTGGAGTGCGTTCGCAGTGAGCTGAGCAAGATATACGCAGCTGCGGGCGACAGGATACAGATATGCGGCAGCGCCGTGACCGGCTACGGCGAGGAGCTGATCAAGAACGGCTTCCGGGCGGACGAAGGCATTGTGGAAACCATCGCCCACTTCACCGCCGCACGGCACTTCCGACCCGACGTGGATTTCATCATCGATATCGGCGGGCAGGACATCAAGTGCTTCAAGATTCGCTCAGGAGCCATCGATTCCATCATGCTCAACGAGGCATGCTCCTCGGGCTGCGGCTCCTTCATCGAAACCTTCGCCATATCCATGGGCATGGAGATCGACGAATTTGCCAAGCTCGGTCTGAAGGCAAAATCGCCGGTCGACCTGGGTACCCGCTGCACGGTTTTTATGAATTCCTCAGTCAAGCAGAGCCAGAAGGACGGCGCGACGGTGGAGGACATCTCCGCCGGTCTGTCCGTCAGCGTGGTGAAAAACGCGCTCTACAAGGTGATCCGCGCAAACAGCCCGGAGGATCTTGGCAGGAGCATCGTGGTGCAGGGCGGCACCTTCCTAAACGATGCGGTGCTGCGTGCCTTCGAGATGGAGATGGGCACGCAGGTGATAAGACCCAATATTGCCGGTCTGATGGGCGCTTATGGCGCGGCGCTGCACGCCATGCGCTTTGAGAAGAGCAGCCTCATCACCCGCGAGGAGCTTGAAAGCTTCACCCACGATGCCAAGAGCGCCGTTTGCAAGGGCTGCGCCAACCATTGCAGCCTGACCATCAACTCCTTCCAGGACGGCAGGAAATACATCTCCGGCAACCAATGCCAGAGGGGCGCGGGCATAAAGACGCCTCAGGCGACGCTGCCCAACCTGCACGCCTTCAAAAGAGAACTGATCTCCTCCCTCAAGGGGGTTCCCGGCCCGCGGGGAAGGATTGGTCTGCCATTGGCCTTGGGGATGTATGAATTGGCTCCGCTGTGGCATGCTCTGTTCTCTAAGCTGGGTTATGAGGTGGTTTTCAGCTCGCTATCGAGCAGAAAGACCTACGAGAAGGGTCAGTTTTCCATCCCCTCAGACACCGCCTGCTATCCGGCAAAGATCATGCACGGCCATATCGAGGAGCTGCTTGAGAAGGGCTGCGACACCATATTCTATCCCTGCCTGAGCTACAACATAGACGAGCATGAGAGCGACAACCACTACAACTGTCCTGTGGTCGCCTACTATGCCGAGCTGCTCAACGGCAATATGGAGAGCTTGCAGAAGGTAAACTTCCGCTACCCCTACCTCTCCGTGGAATCAGAAAAGATGCTGGTTGGCACGCTGTCGCGCACGATGCCGGGCTTTAAGAAGAGCGAGCTGAAGCTGGCTGTGAAGGCAGGCTTCGAGGCTTACGCCGCCCACATGGCGAAGATACGTCAGGCTGGCGAGGATGCGCTGAAATACGCCCGAGAGAACGGCAGGCGGATCATGATCCTCGCGGGCAGACCCTACCACATCGACCCGGAGATCGGTCACGGCATAGACAAGCTGGCGACGAGCCTCGGCTTTGTGGTGGTTTCCG
Source organism: uncultured Oscillospiraceae bacterium (assembly GCA_964458825.1). Lineage (GTDB taxonomy): Bacteria > Bacillota > Clostridia > Christensenellales > Aristaeellaceae > SFTH01. The sequence goes on from CAYWLE010000129.1 coordinate 2,695, forward strand.
AGGACAGCATATATCATCTTGCGGAGCAGCCTCACGTGCGAGTGCTGAACCAGTGGACCTACCATGCACGGCTCTATCGTGCAGCGCTCTATGCAGCGGCGCATGAGGATGTGGAGCTGGTGCAGCTGGTATCCTTTGGCTGTGGCATAGACGCCATCACCACAGACGAGGTGCGCAGCATACTGGAGACCCGCGGCAAGCTATATACCCAGATCAAGATAGATGAGATCACCAACCTCGGCGCTGTGCGCATACGTCTGCGCAGCCTGCTGGGCGCGCTGGAAGAAAGGGGCAGATAAGGCATGGAGCAGAGCTATATTCCCTTTACGATGGAAATGAAGAAGGATTACACCATCCTCGTTCCCACCATGCTGCCGATGCACTTCAAGATGATCCTTGCCGTGATGCGCAACTACGGCTACAGGATGGAACTGTTGGAAACCAGCGGGCCGGAGATTGCCCAGACAGGGCTGAAATATGTACACAACGACACCTGCTATCCGGCGATACTGGTGATCGGGCAGTTTATAAATGCGATACAATCCGGCAAGTATGACCCGAACAAGGTGGCGCTGATCCTGTTCCAGACGGGCGGCGGCTGCCGAGCCTCCAACTATATCTCCCTACTTCGCAAGGCGCTGGAGAAGGCTGGCTACGCGCACGTGCCGGTGATCTCCATGAGCCTAAGCGGCATAGAGAAGCACCCCGGCTTTGAGCTGAGCCTGACGCGGCTGGCTGCGATGGCGTGCGGCGTGATGTATGGCGACCTGCTGATGACCTTGGTCAACCAGCTGCGTCCCTATGAAGTGACCCCCGGCACAGCACAGAGGCTTGCCGACGAATGGACGGAGCGGCTGGGCCGCGAGCTGAGCAGCAACCTGCGCCGCGCAGCCATGCGCATGCGGAAGAACTATCGCGCCATCATACGGGACTTTGCCGCCGTGCCGCGCCAGCCCCGGGACACGGTGCGCGTGGGCGTGGTTGGCGAGATATTCGTCAAATACTCGCCGCTGGGCAACAACAATCTGGAGGACTTCCTCGTGCGCGAGGGTGCGGAGGTGGAGGTTCCCGGGCTGATGGACTTCGTGCTTTACTGCGTGTACAACCAGATCGTAGACTACAGGCTCTACCGCCGCAGCAGCTACTTCTACTACCTTGGCTCCAAAATCGCCTACAAGTTCCTCTGCCACTGGAAGGGCGGCATGATACGCGCCATAGAGCAGGAGGGTACCTTCCGGGCGCCCACGCCCTTTGAAAAGGTTACTTCCCTCTCCGAGGGCTATCTCGGCGTGGGTGCAAAGATGGGCGAGGGATGGCTTTTGACGGCCGAGATGCTGGAGCTTGCGGAGAGCGGCGCGGAGAACATCGTATGCACCCAGCCCTTTGGCTGCCTGCCCAACCACATCTGCGGCAAGGGCATGATGAAGCTGATCAAGGAGAAAAATCCGGATGTCAACATCGTTGCCATTGACTACGATGCCGGCATGTCGGTCGTCAATCAGGAAAATCGCATCAAACTGATGCTGGCAAATGCCGCCCCTGTGTCAGAGGGGGCATCGGAAGAGACTTCTCAAAAGGAGACTATCCATGTCTAAGACTTCAAAGACTTCCAAAAAGCGCCGTCCTTTGATCGCCATTCTGGCGTATTGGCTGATCTTTCTTTATATCCGCCTTGTGTACCGGCCGCGTGTCAGCTATGTTGACCCCGAACGGAAAAAGAAGGGATATAAGGGCGGCAGCATCATCATTGCCAATCACACCAACCACCGCGATGCACTTTTGATGATCATCGCATTGCGAAAAATGAAGCCGTATACCATCGTGGCCAAGGACTGGTTCGAAAAAGGACTGCTTGGCCCGATCATGGCAGGCAACCGCTGCATCCCGGCAGACCGCTTTGGACTTGACACCGGATGGATACGCGAGGCAGTCGGCCTTTTAAAGGCAGGGGAAAACATCTGTATCTTCCCCGAAGGGCATACCGAAAAGACCGAGCAGATGGAACCGTACAAATCCGGCTTTATCATGCTGGCGGCCATGAGCGGTGCGCCCATTGTCACCGCCCACCACGACAGGCGGTATCGCGCCTTTCATGCCCAGCACATCCTGCTGGACGAACCGGCGGACCTCTCGCTTCCTCTTGCCGCTTTAAGCGCGGAGAACATGGAGAAAGAGGCTGAGTCCTTCCGTCAGCGTACGCTGGCTTTAGAGGAATATAAGAAAAACAAAAAACAAAAAAGTAGATCGGGAAGGAAACACTGAGGATGCAAAGAGAAAACGCTTATTTTGAAAACATGCTGACCAAAGAGGCACTGGAAAGCCTGCCTTACCTGCCTACCATTTGCGCACTGTTAGAGAAGTGCGGCCGCGATTACGCCGAGCGCCCTGCCTTTGGTGACGAAAACGGTGAGGTCATTGATTACCGCACCATGCTTTCCCATGTGGCAAAGCGCCGCGCTTTTCTGTATGAGAAGGGGCTGAAGGACGGCGCACATGTGGCTGTCATGGCACGCAACACGGTGGAGGCCATGGAATGGTATCTGGCCATTCCGAGTGCCGGATGCGTTTTGATGATGCTGCCCAACGCCCTGTCTGCCGAGGCACTGTTAGGCATTTGCCATAAATTTGACCTGAATGCTCTGATTGCCGCCCCTGAATTTATGCCACTGACCGAAAAACTGCCTGTGCCGGTCTTCCCGACCGCTTCCACTTCCGAGAAGGAAGGGGAGATGGCCAAGGTCGAAAAGAAGACGGCCGCCGCCATCTACTTCACCGGCGGTACGACCGGTGCGCCGAAGGGGGCTGTCCTGTCGCATGGCGCTTTGATG
>CAYWLE010000130.1:0-5492 GCA_964458825.1 uncultured Oscillospiraceae bacterium
CATCTACAACGACACCGTTGCCATCACCACCGCCAACGAGGATGTTTACAATCCCGAGTTCATCTCTGCCCTGCAGACCGCTCTGATCAACATCATCAACACTGAAGAAGGTCAGGCCATCTTCTCCGTTTACAGCCACACCGGTTATGCCATCGCTACCGATGCTGACTACGACGCCGCCCGCACCGCTCTGACCGTCGTTTCCTAATGACGCAGAGCCGCTAAGGCAAGCATCACCCCCGATCCGCGCAGATCACGGATCGGGGGTTTTTTATTTGCATCGACAGAAGTCACGCTTGCGTGGCTGCTTGGTTTCAGAGCCGGTTTTTCGGAATTTGCAAAAATCCCGCCCATTTCGTCGAATTTAGCGCATAATTTGCTTGCAGCTATATGGCATGCATGGTATAATTAAGGAGGTATATAATGCACAGCACATAACACGGCGAAAAGGGGAAGTTAAGTTGATCGAATTTAAGAATGTAAGCAAGACCTATCCCAACGGCGTTAAGGGCTTGAAGAATGTGAACCTGAGCATAGAGCAGGGTGAGTTCGTGGCCATCATCGGTCTTTCCGGCGCGGGCAAATCCACACTGATCCGCACCATCAACCGCATGATCGACATTACCGAGGGTCAGCTGATCGTGGACGGCGTGGATGTAATGACGCTGCACGGCAAATCCATGCGCCGCTTCCGCAGGAAGATCGGCATGATCTTTCAGTCCTTCAACCTTGTGACCCGTTCCACCGCCATCAAAAACGTGCTGACCTCCATGGTGCCGGACATGGGCTTTTTCAAGGTGCTGCTGGGTCTGTTCAGCCGCGATCAGAAGATGAAGGCGCTGGAGGCGCTGGACAAGGTTGGCATACTGGACAAGGCATACACCCGCTGCGACCAGCTCTCCGGCGGTCAGCAGCAGCGCGTGGCTTTGGCGCGCACGCTGAACCAGTCCCCCACCATCATACTTGCCGACGAGCCCGTGGCCGCCCTCGACCCGGTGACGGCGCATCAGGTAATGAGCGATTTCCGCCGTATCAACCAGGAGATGAACATCTCCGTGCTGATCAACATCCACCATGTTGACCTCGCGCTGAAGTATGCCACCCGCGTGGTGGGCATTCGCAGCGGCGAGATCGTATACGACGGCCCCACCACCGAGGTTACTCAGGCGGTGCTGGATTCCATCTACAACGGCGCTGCCGTACCGCAGGCGGGTGAATAAAGATGCTGAAGAAGAAAACAACTTCCGCTTATCGGGTCAAGCTATTTGACCGCATATTCAAGCCGCAGCAGATTACCCTGCCCAATGGCAGCACGGTGATGCGGCCCCGCTCCCGCATGCCGCTGATCGTGGCGGTGATCGCGGCGGTGCTTTATGCATCCATCCTGCTTACCGGCTTTGATCTGGGCATCATCATCCGCCGAGGCAACCAATTCTTTGTGATCCTGAAGCAGATATTCCAGCCGGACTTTTCCTACTTTGACAAGGTAGTGCAGCCGCTGCTGGATACGATCAAGATGTCCATCCTCGGCTCGGTGCTGGGCGCTACGCTGGCGCTGCCCTTCTCGGTTGTTGCCTCCACAAATATCAACCGCACGGGCTGGGTGGTTGCCGTGCTGCGCTTCCTGCTCAATATTATCCGCACGCTGCCGACGCTGGTGATCGCCAAGTTTGCGGCGCTGATCTTCGGTCTTGGCACCTTTGCCGGCACGGTGGCCATCACGGTATTCACCTTCGGCGTGGTTTCCAAGATGATGTACGAAGCCATTGAAACCATCGATATGGGCGCCTTCGAGGCGATGGAGTCCGCCGGAGCGAACAAGTTTCAGGCGTTCTGGACGGCGTGCTTCCCGCAGATTCTGCCCACTTACCTGTCCTACTGCCTCTACAGCCTTGAGATGAACATCCGTGCGGCTGCCATCCTTGGCTATGTAGGCGCAGGCGGCTTGGGCCTGCTGATCAACGAGCGCATTGGCTGGCGCGATTACCACGGCTTGGGCATGGTGCTGCTCGCCCTGTTTGTGGTGGTATTCATCATTGAAAAAACCAGCCAGTACCTGCGCAAAAAGCTCAGTTGAGGAGGATCGGAAAATGGCGAAGAAACAAAACAGAATGCTTAGCGACCGACCCATGTCGATTGAGGAAGCCTATTCCCTCCGTCCGAGGCTGTGGTGGCTATACACGATCATACTGCTGATCGCGGCTGTGCTGCTCACGTGGTCTGGCACGGCTGTGGAGTTCAAGGGCTTTGCAAACAAGGGCATCGAGGTTGCCAAGGGTGTAGGCAACGGACTTTTGCACCCGGACGCCAAGCTGCTGTTTAACCTGACGACGGAAGGCGTACCCTATCAGCTATTTCAGACCATCGCCATTGCCGTGCTTGGCACGGTGATCGGCGGTTTACTGGCCGTGCCCTTCAGCTTTCTTGCCTGCGACAAGGTAGTGCCGAAGTGGCTCGCATTCATCTTTCAGGCATTCATACTGCTGATCCGCACGATACCCAGCCTCGTTTGGGCGTTGGTTTGGATCCGCGTGACCGGTCCGAACGCCTTCTGCGGCGTGGTTACGCAGTCGGTATGCTCCATCGGCATGATCTCCAAGATGTATATCACCGCCATTGAGGATATCGACACCCGCATACTTGAATCGCTGGATGCGGCGGGCTGCACCGCTTTCCAGAAGATTCGCTACGGCATACTGCCGCAGATCATACCCAACTTCATCTCCACGGTGATCTACCGCTTCGACATCAACGTCAAGGACGCCACCACGCTGGGCATTGTAGGCGCTGGCGGCATCGGCGCGGCGCTGGTGCAGTGCATCAATTCCAGCCGCTGGAGCATGGTTGGCGCATATCTCTGCGGCATGGTGGTGCTGATGCTGGTTATCGAGCTATTCTCCACCAAGGTGCGCAATCGCCTTACCCGCGGCTGATATTTCCGCAAAATATACGCACACCCTCCGGTCTGCCGGAGGGTGTTTCGGCATAAGCCAGAACTTATTTGTATAATAATAGGAGCAAACATGAAGAAGCTGAAGATATACTACACCTCCGACACCCACGGCTACCTCTTTCCCACCAACTATGCCAGCCGCGATGAGATGAACATGGGGCTGTTTAAGCTGGCTGCCTGCTGGGAGAAGGACGGCAACAGCCTGATTATCGATGGCGGCGACACCATTCAAGGCTCCCCCTTCACCAACTACCTACAGGGCAAGGGTGAGTGCAGCCGGGTGATCGCCCGGGCGATGAACATAGCGGGCTTTGATTACGTCACCCTCGGCAACCACGATTTTAACCACGGCGTGGATGCTTTGGAGGAATACCTGCGCAATTTGAACGCGGTATGCCTCTGCGCCAACATACGCGATCGCGCAGGCAGGCTGCCCATTCAGGAATATGCCATCCACACGCTGGAGAACGGGCTGCGGGTTGGCGTCACCGGCGTATGCACTCACTACATTCGGGTATGGGAGCAGGCGGAAACGCTGGAGAAGCTCATCATTGAGGAGCCGATCCCCGCAGCAAAGCGTGCGATGGAGCAGATGCAGGGCAAGGCGGATATCTACATATGCATCTATCACGGCGGCTTCGAACGGGACTTGGAGAGCGGCGAGAGGCTGACCGACAGTACGGAGAATCAAGCTTGGCAGCTCTGCGAGGAGGGCGGCTTCGACGTGGTACTCACCGGACACCAGCACATGCCGGTGGAGTGCATTGGCATCGGCGGCGCGGTTGCCGTGCAGCCGGGCTACCGTGCGCCCCACTATGCACAGCTGGAGGTTGAGGTGGATGGTGAGGAGAAAGCAATCTCCAGCCGTCTATGCATGCCCAAGCCCGGCGGGAGGATGATTGCCGCCGCCGAGGAGCTTCTGCCGCTGGAGGAGGAGGTTCAGGCTTGGCTGGACACGCCCAAGGGGCATCTGGATAGCTGCCTGCCGGCGGAGGAGCACCTGAAGATGGCTTCCGAGGGCAGCCTGCTGGCGAACTTTATAAACACGATACTGATGGATGCCACCGGCGCGCAGATCAGCACCACCGCCATCGCCAACGAGATAAAGGGCATGAACCGAGATGTGACGATACGGGACGTGGTTTCCAGCTACATCTATTCCAACACCCTGCTGGTGAAGGAGATGAGCGGCGCGGAGCTGAAGGCTTATGTGGAGCGCTGTGCCGAGTATTTTGTGCTTGAGGATGGCAGGCTTGCCATAAGCGATGCATTTATTAAGCCGAAGGTGGAACACTACAACTACGACTACTTCTTTGGCATGGATTATGTGATCGATGTGCGCATGCCGCTGGGCAGCCGCGTGGTATCCATGAAGCTGGATGGGAAGGAAATCGAGCCTGAGCAGAAGGTTTCTGTTTGCGTAAACAACTACCGAGCCTCCGGCACCGGCGGCTATGGCATGGTGAAAAATGCACGCACGATACGGGAGTATCAGGATGATGTGAGCGAGCTGATCATACGCTACATCAGCAGCCGCGAGCTGATCCATGTGGATCGCCGCCGCTTCCTGACGCTGCTATACTGAAAATATGCAAAAAGCGGCTGTGGATGGTCGCTTTTTTATATTTTTATGCTGCAAAAATGCACGAAGCACTTGAATTTCTATCGAATCTGGAATATAATGTTAACGTAGAGTTGCCCCAAGGGGCTTGTGCAAGAAGAAATCTATAGAATAAGGAGATATCCCCATGAGCGCTTTAACTGATCTGATTTTTGCTGGTTCCAATGCAGTTGCTGGGCTGACCGAGGGAGCCGTGAACGACGCCATCGCCAAATACGGCGCAGACGCACCCATCGCTTTCCCGGATACCGCCTACTTCTTCCCCACCATCTTTGCCGCCACCGGCGTTAAGGTGGCAAAGCTTGGCGACCTGAGCGCCTGCGTAGGCGTGCTCAAAAGCCTGATTTCCAACAAGCCAGAGCTGGGCGACGCCCTGAACGCCGGCTTGGCAACCGCTGTCGGCGCTGAGATCATCGAGGGTCTGAAGTATGTCGGCGGCGCAAAACCCTATGAAAATGAGGGCGGCATCGGCTTCGTGCCGGATCCCATCATCCGTTCGCTGGGCGTGCCGCTGGTAACGGGCGATATTCCCGGAGTGGCTGTGGTTCTCGGCAAGGCAGACGACCCTGCCGCCGCATGCAGCGTAATTAAGGATTACCAGAGCAAGGGTCTGCTGACCTTCCTCATCGGCGATGTGATCGATCAGGCTGCCGAGGGCGGCGTGAAGATGGGTCTTGAGCTGCGCGTGGTGCCGCTGGGACATGATGTGACCAGCGTGATCCATGTTGTGACCGTGGCCATCCGCGCGGCGCTGATCTTCGGCGGCGTGGAGCCGGGCAACCTCGGCGCACTGCTCGCCTACACCAAGGAGCGCGTACCCGCATTCGTAAACACCTTTGGCCCGCTCAACGAGGTGGTTGTCTCCGCAGGCGCAGGCGCCATCGCGCTGGGCTTCCCGGTGATCGTGGATCAGGATAT
>CAYWLE010000131.1:0-5478 GCA_964458825.1 uncultured Oscillospiraceae bacterium
CACCTGCACTTCGACCACATGAGCGACATGCTGCCGATGCAGTATGCATTGCAGTTCAACCCCCGAGGGGAGCCGCTGCCGGTGTATGCGCCCAAGCAGCCGGAGGGAGTAAGGAACCTTCTGGAGGCTAAGTGCTATGCGCTGCGGGAGATGAAGAGCTGCGTGCTCGGCGAAATGAAGCTTTCCTTTCATGCCGTGCGGCATCCTGTGGAGAGCTACGGGCTGCGGGTGGAATGCGACGGCAGGGTATTTGCCTATACCGGCGACAGCAATGAAACAGCCGCGCTGGACAGCCTTGCCGGCGGGGCAGATCTTCTGCTGGCGGATGCCGGCTTGAGCGACGGGGACTGGAGCCCCGCTTCGCCGCACCTGAGCGCCGGCGGCTGCGGCAGGCTGGCTGCTCGCTGCGGAGTTGGGCGGCTGCTGCTGACCCACTTAAACCCCCGCTACAGCCCCGAGCAGCATGAGGCGCAGGCACGCGCCCACTTTGCCGGAAGCGAGTTCTGCCGCATCGGCAGTACATATCAGATCTAAAGCCATGGAGCTGCGCGAGCATCTGCTGCCGACCCGGCTTATGCGCACGCGTCCGCTGTTTGCCGCGGCGCTGATGCTGCTGTGCGGCTGCATCATGGGCTATGCCGCAGGCTCCGACCGGCTAATGCTTTGCTTGGCTGGCTTGGCGCTTTTGGGGCTTGGCATTGCAGCTATACTGCTGCGGAGGAAGCGCCGCATATTGGCTGCGCTGCTGGCTGCCGCCATGCTGCCGCTGGGCATGCTGCACTTCGAAGCCTGCTGGAGCCAAACCACGCCGCTGGCTGACCAGACCCATGCCGCGCTATCGGGTCGCATATGCGAGATACCGGAGTACGATGCCGAGGCGGAGCGCTGTATATGCGTGCTGGAGGATATTTCCATCGGCTCTGAGGCATGCGGCAGGCGGCTAAGGCTCTACCTGCGGGGCGACGCCGAGCTGCTTCAGCGAGCGGAGCTTGGGCAGCGCATCAGCTGCGAGGCGCACATATGGCAGCCAAGGGGAGCAAGCAACCCCGGGCAATTCAACTTTGCCAACCACCTGCGGCTGCGCGGGATATCCGGCTATGCCACGGCGGAGGTTGAAACGGCGTGCTTTGGCGAGGCGGAGCTTCGGCTGACGGATGCTCCGAGGCTGCTTCGAGCCAAGCTGGGGCGCTGGATAGACGGCATATTTCCCGAGAATGCAGCGCTTGCCCGCGCCTTTCTGCTGGGCGACAGGAGCGAGCTGAGTCAAGAGGAGCGGGACGACTTTGCCCAATCGGGCGTGGCGCACCTGCTTGCCATCTCCGGCATGCACATAAGCGTGCTGGCGAGCGCGGTGAGCATGGCGCTGGGCAGGCTGATGGGGCGGCGGCAGAGCCTTGCCGTGACCCTTGCCCTGCTGATGCTCTATGGTATCCTGCTGGGGTTTACGGCTTCGCTGAGCCGCGCAATAATCTTCTTTGCCGTCTACAGCGGCGGCATATTTGTCGGCAGACGCAGCGACGGCCCGAGCCGCCTTGCCGGAGCGCTGATGATCTGCCTGCTGCTTCGTCCAGACGCCATACTGGACGCCGGCTTTGTGCTTTCCTTCGGCGCGAGCGCGGGCATTATACTGCTCTACCGGCCGATTGCGGCGCTGCTGCATGTGGAGCGGCTGCTGCACGTGCGACCGCAGCTAGACTTGCTATCCCTGCTTTCCCGGCTGCTGCGCTGGGCGGTAGGCATGTGCGTGACCTCACTGGCTGCCCAGCTTGCCATATTGCCCGCCATGGCACACTACTTCGGCGCGATACCGCTGTTTTCCTTGGCGACGAACCTGCTGGCTGTGCCCGTGGCAATGGCTGGCTATGTGGTTTCCATGGCGGAGAGCCTGCTTGCCGGGCTACTGAGCCTGCTGCCCGGGCTTGCTCCCCGCGCCGTGCTGGGCGACTTTCTATTTGGCTTGCTGAAGGACTGCGTGGCTTTCTTTGCGAGGCTGCCCTTCTCCACGCTGCGGGTCGCCCGCTTTCCCCCGTGGCTCACGCTGCTATGCGCCATTGCGATGCTGCTTGCGGCGGAACTCAGCCGGGTACCCATCCGCGTCAGGCGCTTTCTGCCGCTCTCGACGGCGCTGGCTGTGGCGCTTGCCGGTCTATGCGCCTACCTGCCGAGCCTCGGCTGCTCGGTGGTTTTTCTGGATGCCGGGCAGGCAGACTGCGCGGTGCTGCGGGCGGAGGGAAGCATCTATCTGATCGACACCGGCGACAGCTATACCCCCGCCGCCGATTACCTGAGCGCGATGAACTACGGCGTGAAGGGCGTGTTTCTATCCCACATGCACGACGACCATGCGGGCGGGCTTGCCGCGATACTGAAGCTTTGCACGCCGGAGAAGATATTTATCTCCGCCAACTGGAGCGCCTACGAGGCGGACGCGGCTGTGACGGAGGCGATGGCGCTGGCACAGGAGCTTGGCTGCGAGATCGTGCCGCTTTCCGCAGGCGACGAGCTACAGCTGAGTGAGGAGGTAAGCATGCAGGTTTTATCCCCGCAGGCAGGAATCTACGCCGCAGCGGCGAATGATGATTCACTGGTGCTGCGGGTGGAATACCGAGGCAGCAGCGCCATTTTCACCGGCGACGCCTCGGCCGACTGCATCAGCGGGGTGATGGTGGACGGCGACCTGCTCAAGCTGGCGCACCACGGCGCGGCGGGCGGGCTATCGGCACAGCTTCTGACGGCGGTCACGCCATCGGCGGCGGTGATCTCCGTAGGCTACAACAGCTATGGTCATCCAGCCGAGGAAACGCTGGAGCTATTGGAGCATGCCGGCGCACAGGTTTACCGCACAGATCAGGGCGGCGCGATCCTCTGCCGCTTTGGCAGGGATGGCAGGCTCAGGCTCAGATGCTATGGCGGGCAAGGCTCATAGGCTTGGCTGCAAGGCATTGAAAAGGTATTGAACCGACAGGAGGCTTTGGATGGACTGGGAAAAAATCTTTACCTCGATCAAGGCGGGGCAATACGAGCGGGTATACCTATTTACCGGGCCCGAGGAGCTTATGAAGAGGGAGGCGCTCGCCGCGCTGCGGAAAAAGCTGCTGCCGCCGGGACTGGAGCAGCTAAACGATGCGACGCTGGAGGGCGTGGGTGCGCAGGAGATCATCGACTGCTGCGAGATGCTGCCCGTGATGTGTGAGCGGCGGATCGTGGTCGTGCGGGACTGGGCGCCGCTATTGAGCGGCAAGGCAAGAAACGAGGAGGCGGATGCGGCGCGCATGCTGGATTGGCTTGCCGATCCGCCGGAGAGCAGCATACTGATATTCTTCATGCAGGCAGAGCTAGGCGGCAAGAAGGAGCTGGTAAAAAGGCTAAAAAAGCTTGCCTGTTGGGTGGAATTTAACCAGCTGAACGATGCAGAGCTGAAAAAGTGGTGCGAAAAGCAACTAAAGCCGTTGGACAAGAGGATAAATGCAAGGGCAGTGAGCGAGCTTAACCTGATTGCCGGGCGGGAGCTGACGCGACTGGAGGGCGAGCTAAAGAAGCTTGCCGCCTACATTGGCGACCGGGCGGAGGTTGGCGCGGAGGACGTGCATGCCGTGGTCGCGCCATCGCCGGAGTATTCGGTTTTTATGATACTGGATCACCTGATAGCCGGCAGGCTTGCCGAGGCAAGCAAGGTGGCGGAGCATGTGCTCCAGACCGAGCCGAGGGCAACGCTGCTGATCGGCTTGATCGCCTCGCAGCTGCGGATAGACGCCCACATGAAATACGCCATGGAGGAGCGCTCTCCCCTGCCGGAGGTGGAGAAGGAGCTGAAGCTGAGCAGCGGCCGTTCATGGCATGTGCAGCGGCAGATAAGGAGCATACCTGCCGAGGAATTTCGCTGGCGCTACCAGCTATGCCTGGATTCCATTTATGATGTTCGCTCCGGCAGGGTGCAGGAGCGCGCCGCTCTGGACGCGCTGCTCCTTCGGCTCGTGTGGCGCTAGGCGGCTGGCTGGAGGATCTTTGCGCTGCCGTCAGCGGGCTGAAGAGCTGTGTCGGCGGTCTATATGCGTGAACAAAAGCCGCACTCATTACGTCTAAGCAATAGAATAAGCATTGGAAGCTGGCTCTGTGCAGCGAAGCAGAGCTATGCAATGGAGGTTGCTATATGAACAGAAATGCGATGAAAGCTATCGAAAGGCTTGGCAGGCGGCTGCTTGGCTGCTTGCTGATCTGCGCGCTGCTGGGCGGCGCGGGAGCGCTGGCAGAGGTGCCGCGGCTGAGCGAGGGCATGTTCAAGTATGCAAAGAACACGCTAGCCTGCCTTGGCAGCGGTGATTACGACAAGATCGTTACCGCCGTGCCATTTTCGGATGTATCCCCCAGCGCCGACGAATGGGCCGGGCTTGCCGAGGGTGCGTTTACAAGCCTTTCCGGCTCCACTCCGCAGAAGAAATATGCCGTGGCTTACTGGACTGGCGAGGCTTGGAAGATCGCCGTGCCCGTAGTCGAGCCGAGCAGCGCCGATGTGGAGGCTCTGGTTCTATTCAGCGAGGATGGCAAAACCTTCTCCGGCTACAGCTGTGCCAACTGGGACAAGGTGGAAAAGGAATATCGCAAGGCTGAGTATGTGCAGTGGAATGAGGAATACAACGGCTCCACCTCCGTCATCATCGAAATGGACGAGGACTGAGTGCAGAGCTTGACGGCAAGTATAAAAGGCCCCCTTCGAACTTGGTTCGAAGGGGGGCTTACTTTGCCTGCCTGAGCGGCGGGCATGAGGCTTTTATTCCTCTTCCTCGTCCTCGGGAAGCTCAGCATCGTGATAGACTGCCTGGGTATCATCGTTGTCATCGAGCATATCCAGCAGCTTCTGAACCTTCATGACGGATTCCTCGTCCGGCAGCTCGGTGGTGGTGGTGGGAACCATGGCGCGCTCGGCGGAGAGGAAGGTGCAGCCCGCCTCCTCCAGAGCATCGCGCACGGCGGAGAAATCGGTGGGATTGGTGTAGATGATAGCGGACTCCTCGCCCATCTCCACATCGTCTGCGCCGCAATCCAGCGCCAGCATGGTCAGCTCGTCCTCGTCCATGCCCTTGGAATTGTCGATCTCGATCACGCCCTTGCGCTCGAACTTCCAAGAAACGCAGCCGCTTGCGCCCAGAGAGCCGCCGCACTTATCGAAGATATGGCGAATTTCGCTGGCGGTACGGTTGGTATTGTCGGTAACGACCTCCACGATCACAGCCACGCCGCAGGGAGCATATCCCTCATAGGTGATCTCCTTGTAGTTTGCATTGTCGCCCTCGCCAGCAGCCTTCTTGATGGAGCGCTGGATATTGTCGTTGGGCATGTTGGCAGCCTTTGCCTTGGCAATAACGTCCTTAAGCTTGCTGTTGAGCGCCGGATCCGCACTGCCGCCGGTCTTGACGGCGATCACGATCTCACGACCGATCTTGGTAAAGATCTTGCCCTTTGCGGCGTCGGTCTTTGCCT
>CAYWLE010000132.1:0-5403 GCA_964458825.1 uncultured Oscillospiraceae bacterium
CTTACAGCTTCTCCAGCGCGGAAACGATCTGCTCGAACGCCATGCTATGGGAAGCCTTCACCAGCACGCAGTCGCCGGGGTGGATAAGCTCGGGCAGGGCGGCAATGAGCTGCGCCTTATCGGTAAAGTGCAGGGCATTGCCCCCGGCCTGCCTTGCTCCCTCGCAGGTGGCGCGGGATAGCTCGCCGCAGGCAATGACCAGATCCACGCCGGCGCTGACTGCCTTCTTGCCGGTCTGCGCATGCAGCTTCAGGGTGTCCGGCCCCAGCTCCAGCATATCGCCAAGGATGCACAGCCTGCGTCCCTTCAGGGTGCAGAGGGAATCCAGCGCGGAGGCGGTGGAATTGGGGTTAGCATTGTAGCAATCGCTGAGGATGGTAAAGTCCTTTGCTTGAATGAGCTTGGCACGGTTGCCCACGGTCTCGTAGGCGGCGATGCCCCGGGCGATCTCCTCATCGGTAAGCCCCAGCGCATAGCCCACAGCTGCTCCCATCAGCGTCGCATACACCATGTGCATGCCGAACGCCGGCACATGTGCGGTAAATTCCACGCCGTGGTGACAGATGGTGAGCTTCAGACCATCGCCCGCAAGGTTTTCCACGTCCTTGGCGCGAAAATCGTTGCCCTCGTCCATACCGAAGGTGAGCCTTCTGACCGGGGGCTGATAGCTGCGCAGGTGCAGATCATCGCCGTTGAGTATGGCAAGACCATCCGCATCCATGCAATCAAAAACCTCGGTCTTGGCGCGAAGCACGCCGTTTCTGTCGCCAAGGAACTCCAGATGGGCGTCGCCGATGTTGGTGATCACCGCGATATTCGGGCGCACCATGCTTGCCAGACGGGTCATCTCGCCAAAGCCGCTGATGCCCATCTCCAGCACCGCCGCCTGCGTGTCCTCCGGCATTTCAAGGATCATCAGCGGCAGGCTGATCTCATTGTTGAAATTCATGCGGTTCTTGTGGGTGCGCAGCTTCTGCCCAAGCACCGCCCATATCATTTCCTTTGCCGTGGTCTTGCCCACGCTGCCGGTGATGCCCACCACGGGGATATCAAAGCGGCTGCGATACCATGCGGCGACCCTTGCCACTGCGGCGAGGTTGCTCTCCGATACGATGCAGGGCATCTCGCTCTCGTCGCGGGGTTCCCGCTCGGACAGGCAGCATGCGGCTCCCTTCGCCAAGCAGGCAGCCATGAAATCATGTCCATCCACCCGCGCGCCCCTGTAGGCGACGAACAGCGCACCCTCAGCGGCGCAGCGGCTGTCGCTGGTTGCGGAGCTTATCACGCGGTTCAGCTGCTCCTGCGTACCAAAATAGCGTCCGCCGACGGCGTTTACCGCGTCTCTTACGGTGAAATTCTTCATTACTTATCCTCTTTCCGCACATCCTCCAGCGCCAAATCTATGATCTTCTGGCACAGGCTGTTATAATCGATGCCTGCGGCGGCTGCCTCCTGCGGCATGAGGCTGGTGGGGGTCATGCCGGGCAGGGTGTTGATCTCAAGGAAGTAAACATCGCCCTTTTCATCCACAATAAAATCGGAGCGGGAATAGGACTTCAGCCCCAGCGCCCGATGCACCGTGAGCGCCGCCTCGCCCAGCTTCTTCTCGATTTCAGGATCGATGGGAGAGGGGCATATCTCCAGCGTCGCACCCGCCTGATACTTATTTACATAATCATAGAAGCCCTGCTTGGGTATGATCTCAACGGAGGGCAGCGCTCGTCCATCCAGCACGGCCACATCGATCTCCCGACCCTTGACGTACTGCTCGATGATGACCCGCTCCGCACCCACATTGGCGCGCAGGGCAGCCTCCAGCTCCTCGCGGCTATATGCGATATACACGCCGATGGAGGAGCCGCTGTCCACCAGCTTCACCACGGCGGGCAGGCTGGTTTCGGCAATGATGGCGGGAATATCCGCCCCGGTATAGGTCACGGCCTTCCACGCAGGGGTGCGCACGCCCAGCGGAGCCACGATCCTCTTGGTCAGATCCTTATCCATGGCGATGGCGCTGCCCAGGCAGCCACTGCCAGTATAGGGCACACCCAGCAGGTCGAGGGTCGCCTGAATACGACCGTCCTCGCCGCAGGCGCCGTGCAGACCGAGGAAAACCACGTCCGCCATCTGGCACAGCTCCAGCACGCCCTTGCCGATCTTGCTGGGGCTCTTCCACTTGCGCTGGGCACGAACCTGATCAAGGTCGGGAGCCTCGGAAGCAACGCGTGCGTCCACCAGCTCCGGCAGGTTGTCAAATATCTGATCGATGGGCGTGTCCACGTCCTCCAGACCGAAGAACATATCCACCAGCACCGCTCTATGTCCAAGCGCACGCAGTGCCTTGCAGATCAGCGTGCCGCTGGTAACGGATACGTTTCTCTCCATGCTGAGTCCGCCGCACAGTACCACTATATTCATATATTTTACCACCCTTCAGTGACATATCCCGCTTAGTATAGCACAGTGCAGCGAAGTTTTCATCCTTTTTTTCGTTAAAGCAGGAGCTTTGCAGGAAATTATCACAGTATTTCGTTTACAAATGCAGGTGGTTTGTGCTATACTAACCTTGTTTGTATACGCTTTTGATACGGAAGGATGTGCCAGCGATGGTTGAAATACGCGAAGTGGTCAGCAGAGCCGATCTAAAGAGATTCGTTCTCTTTCCCAACCAGATGTACAGGGATGTTCCCCAGTATATTCCGCCCTTTGTATCCGACGAGCTGGAGGACTGGGATCGGAAGAAGAACCCCGCCTTCTCCTACTGCGATGCAAAGTGCTTTCTTGCATGGCGGGAGAATAAGATCGTCGGTCGAATCGCAGCCATCCTGAGCCGCAAGGCAAATGAAAAGTGGCATACCCGCCGCCTGCGCTTTACCCTTGTGGACTTCATCGATGATTTCGAGGTGTCCTCCGCCCTCTTTGGCGCTGTGGAGAATTGGGCGCGGCAGCTTGGCTGCAACGAGGTGCATGGCCCGCTGGGCTTTACCGATATGGATCGCGAGGGTCTGCTGGTGGACGGCTTCGACCGCAAGGGCATGTTCATCACCTACTACAACCATCCCTACTACATCGACCACCTCACCCGGCTGGGCTATGTGAAGGATGTGGACTGGGTGGAGTTTCTGCTGGATATTCCCGGCCCGGACAGCCCGCTTGCCGAAAAGCTCGATCGCCTCTCCCAGCGCGTGCAGCGCATGACCGGCCTGCATGTGGCGCAGGTTCACAGCCGCCGGGAGTATGCTCCCTACGTGCAGAAGGTATTCGACCTCGCCAACACCTGCTATGCCCACCTCTACGGCACGGTGGAGTTCAGCAGCGAGCAGGTTAAAAAGTATGCGGCGAAGTTCATTCCCATGATCAACCCCGAGCTTGCCTGCTTTGTGCTGGATGAGGCGGACAACATGGTTGGCTTCGGCATCTCCGCACCCTCCATGGCAAACGCGCTGAAGAAGATCCACGGCCGCATGTTCCCCTTCGGCTTCATCGATGTGCTGCGGGCGCTCAAGCATAACGATACCCTCGATCTCTTCCTCATCGCCGTGCGCCCGGATTACCAGAATAAGGGCGTAAACGCCATCATCATGGATCATGTGCTCAAGGGCTGCCACAAGATGGGCATCACCAAGGCGGAGACCGGCCCGCAGCTGGAGATCAACGAAAAGATCCAGCACCAGTGGAGCCTATTCAACTATGAAAATCACAAGCGCAGAAGGTGCTTTGTGAAGCAGTTGGCGCAGTAAGCGGATCCTATTCTAACCAGACCTTATTCTATCCCAGCCTTCCCCTTGGATTGGCTGGGATTTTTGCGCTTGCAGGCTTTTCGGCAGCCGCCTTTTGGTTGACGAAGCCTGTCCGGCATGTTATAATTATGGTATTTGATTATGTATTTTCCCATCGGAGGTAATTATAAGCATGGAACAGCAAATCATTCAGCCCAAGAAGCGCATATTTTCCGGCATCCAGCCCACGGGCAACCTGACGCTGGGCAACTATATCGGCGCGCTGCGCAATTTTTCTCTCCTTCAGGACGAGTACGACTGCCTCTATTCCATCGTGGATATGCATGCCATTACCGTGCGCCAGAACCCCGCCGAGCTGCGCAAGGCATGCCTGCGCACCATGTCCATCTTCCTTGCCAGCGGTCTGGATCCCAAGAAGAACATCATATACTTCCAGAGTCAGGTTCCCCAGCATGCGGAGCTGAGCTGGATTTTCAATTGCTTCACCTACATGGGCGAGCTTCAGCGCATGACCCAGTTCAAGGATAAGTCCGCCAAGCACGCCGACAACATCAACGCCGGTCTCTTCACCTATCCGGTGCTGATGGCTGCCGATATCCTGCTCTACCAGACCGATCTGGTTCCCATCGGCTCCGACCAGAAGCAGCATCTGGAGCTGACCCGCGATATTGCCGAGCGCTTCAACGGTGTCTACGGCGATGTATTCACCATCCCCGAGGGCTACTTCCCCAAGGTTGGCGCGCGCGTGATGAGTCTGCAGGAGCCCACCCGCAAGATGAGCAAGTCCGATCCTGAGGAAACCTACATCGCCATACTTGACAAGCCAGAGCTTATCCGCAAGAAGATGCGCCGCGCCGTGACCGACTGCGACAACAGCGTGATCTTCGATCCTGAAAATAAGCCCGGCGTGTCCAACCTGATGAGCATCATGTCCGCCCTCACCGGCATGAGCATGGAGCAGATCAGCGTCGAATACAACGGCAAGGGCTATGGCGTATTCAAGGATGCCGTGGCGGACAGCGTTATCGCCGTCCTCGAGCCCATCCAGAAGGAATATGACCGCATCAGCGCCGACAAGGCATTTTTGCAGGATGTGCTCAGCGACGGTGCGCAGCGCGCGAGCAGCCTCGCCCACAAGACCATGCTCAAGCTGCGCAAGAAGATCGGCTACGCTCCCTACAAGCTGTAAGCCCCGCAAAGAAACTATTTTTCTGGACACGCGCCTAGTGTGCGTGTCCAGAATAGGATATGAGAGGTATACATGAGCTTTCACCACATCTCCGTGCTGCTGGATGAATGCATTGATGGACTGCACATCCGCCCGAACGGAACCTATCTGGATTGCACGCTGGGCGGCGCGGGACATTCCTCGGAAATCTTCAAGCGGCTGGACGGCGGTCGCCTATTTGGCATTGACCGGGACGCCGACGCCATCGCCGCAGCCACAGCCCGCATGGAGAGCCTGAACCCAAGGGCAGAGTTTCATGCGCTGCGGGGCAACTTCCATGATGCACGGCGGCTGCTTGCCGAGGCGGGCGTTTATCAGCTCGACGGCGTGCTGGCGGATCTCGGCGTATCCAGCCACCAGCTGGATGTGCGCGAGCGCGGCTTCTCCTACCACGAGGATGCTCCGCTGGACATGCGCATGGATCAGAGCCAGACC
>CAYWLE010000133.1:0-5402 GCA_964458825.1 uncultured Oscillospiraceae bacterium
TCTCCGAAAGAATATCTTTCTTCCTTTCGTGTCCAAGATCATTGACAAACCTACACTTTCTGCTATTTTCTGCAAAAAAGCACAAAATCCCTTCGAGCTTGGAGCATCAAAGGGATTTTGCATAATCAAGCCTCGCCAGCGACCAGCGCTGCGGTCAGCTTAAGCGTCCTTTGCCTTCTTGGACTTCATGGTGCGCAGACCATGGAGCACCAGTGCGAGGGCGATAACGCCGTAGGAGATGAACACGCGGAAATACTCGCCAATGCCCGCATCGCCAAAGAGGGTGTTGCCTGCGGCGGGAGCGACGATAAACAGCGTGTGGAACAGTATGCAGCCGAGGATGGCCTGCGCATTGGTTGCTCGCACAACCGAGGCGCCGCCAACCAGAATCGCCGCACCGGCATAAAGACCAACCTGCTCATGTGCGCCATAGGTCTGGAACAGACCAAAGTTCTGCACGAAGATCAGCTGACCCCATGCGGCAAGCACGGTGGAAATGGTGATGGCGATCAGTCGCACACGATCCACATTGATGCCGGAGGCATTTGCCACCGTCATATTCTGACCCACAGCGCGGAACTGCTGGCCCAGACGGGTGCGCATAATGGCTACGTTGAATGCACACAGCAGCGCGATCACGATGAAGGTAACCATCGGAATGCGGATGGTTGCGAAGATAGCTTTGATGAAGGGGATATGGTATACAGCCACCACAGCCACCGTCAGGATGATGGTCAGCAGGGTCTTCTTGCGGTTGCCGCTCTTCTTCAGCAGCAGCGCCAGCAGGCTGAACACCACAACCAGAGCCGCACAGATATACAGCGCGCTGGTGAAATCCAAGCGCCAGATGCTGTCGAGGGCATACTTGATGCCGTTCAGCTCAATGGTGTTTGCCACGCCGGTGGAGCCCTTGATGACCAGTCCGTTGCTCTTGAGCGGAATCAGGTTGCCAAAGATGAACAGGAACAGCAGCTGATACAGACCATTGGCAAAGTAACCAAGGATCATGCCGCCGATCATTTCCTGACCCTTCATCTTATTGAGCAGCTTGCCGATGAGGAAGCCAAAGAAGGCCGCGATCGGCACCGTCATAGCAACAGCCACAAGGAAGCCGCCAACGCCGGGTATCTGCCATTCCGTCACCCACAGCGCGGCAATCTGCGCGGCCATAGCGCCGATGGTAATGGCGAAGTTGATGCCCATGCCTGCCACGATCGGTATGATCAGCGCAAGCACGAGGAAGGCGTTGCGGGTAAGCCTGCCGAAAAGCTCATATGCTACATAGGACAGGGACTGACCCGAAAACAGAATGCACACAATGCACAGCAGCACGAAGAGGATCGTTACGGCATTGTCCCGAATGATGGAACGATAGTCTTTACGCACGAGACTCACCTCCCGACTTGGTCAGTGCATAGAGGATGATACCATTGGAGATCAGTATACGCATGGTTTCGGATATGGTGGACTGGGGAACCAGTGCGTTTGCAACCGGCATGCCCAGCGTCAGCACGCCCTGGAACAGGAAGGTGCCGATGAGCACATGGCTGATCTTGCAGCGGCTGGTGCTTGCGCCGCCGATGAGGATGGCGGAAGCCGCCACGAAGCCCATCTGACGGGGCGCGGTATACAGCTGCATAAAGCCGTAGCTCTGGGAATATACCAGTATACCCAGTGCGCCCAGCATGGTGGACAGCATGGTGCCGATGGTGCGCATGCGATCCACATTGGTTCCGGTGGCCTCGGCAAAGCGCTGGTTGGTGCCAACAGCGCGCATTGCAATGCCCGTCTTGGAGCGCATGAACAGCCAAACCAAGAAGCAGCACAGGATCATGAACAGCAGAAGACCTGTGGGGATGGTCAGCTTGCCAATGCTGAAGGCAAGGAAGTTATCCAGAATGTGGCTGAAGGAGGAACCCAAGCCGATGGTATTGCGCAGGCCAGTGCCCAGCGGCCAGCGCAGCTCAAGGGACTTAAAGGGCAACACCAGCCATGCAATGCACATCAGCGATACGATGGAGAAGCCGACATAGGTGGTAACGGACATCTCGCTGCCTTTGAGGCGGTTGAGCAGCTGCGCATACAGCCAGCCGCAAACGGCCGCGATAACCATACCCACAACGCTGGCAAAGAGGAAGCCAAACCAGCCGCTGATCTGGTATTCGATCGCCATCAGACCGCCGATCAAGCCGCCAACGATGCCGATGGGCAGGCCAAGATTCAGTCCAATGCCGCTCTGTATGCCGGGAACCATCGCCAGCACCAGTATGGAGTTCATGCCCATGCGCACCAGCGTGTTGCTCATCAGACCCGTCAGCGACAGATCGCAAATCAGCGCCACGATGCACAGCAGTATGAAGAACAGACCAATGATCAGCCTCGGCATGCCCAGCGCCTTCACGATCTTGCGGTAGAACAGCACGACCAGTGCCAGAGTAATCAGACCCACGCTGATGTAGATCATGTCGTCGCCATAGCGGGCAACAGTCGCCATGAAGGCGTTGCTCACAGCTTCGATGCCGCCGCGCTCGTTGTAGCGGTCAAAGCGGCTGGCAAAATCATCGCCAGACTGGCATACAATACCATATATGGTTGCCTTCAGGGTTGCCACGGCATCCTCGTCCAGCGCCTCATAGAGCTTCATCAGCTCAGCGCCGACGGCGGTATACTGCTCGTCCGCAGCAGCCATCAGGCTGTTCATTTCCTCGGTAGCCACAAAGCCAGAGAGGTCAACCGCAGGCTCCTCGTCCTCCATCATGGCGGCCTCGAGGTCTGCATCGGTCATTTCAGAGGCGTCCACCTCTTCCTCCTCCGTGGTCAGCTGACCGGAGGCTTCCATCTCGGCGATATAGGCTGCCTGCGCGCTCGCCTCGGCGGCGTAGTAGGCAGTCAGCTTGGCGTCCAGCTCGGTAAGCGCCGCATCGATGCCCGCAGTATCGGCAGTCGCATAATCCAGCATGCTGGAGGAGGAATTGGCGCGTGCCTCTTCCTCTGCCTTGGCCACGGCGTCGCGGATGGCAGACATGCCGCCGCCGGCAGCCTTGGCTTCCTTCATCGCCTCAGCCTTGGCAATCTCTACATAAGATTCGATCGCGCCTTCGCCGGTGGCAACCAGCACGGCACGGGTGCGCATATCCTTCAGATATTCGGTGCCGCTTGCCTTGCCGCGGTTGAGCATGCCCACGGCGCCCATCACGATCAGAACGACTGCCATGATGAAGATCACCGCAGAAGTCAGTATCTTTGCGCTTTTCTTACCCATTGACAGCGCCTCCCTTCCCATCGGGCTTGATGCCGGACATAGCCAGACCAAAGTCTGCGGCGGAATCGTCTGCCCTGAGTACGTCTACCACCTTGCCCTCGGAAACGATGGCAATGCGGCTGCAAATGGAGCGCAGCTCCATAAGTTCGGAGGAAACCATGATGATGGTCATGCCTTGCTCCTCATTGAGCTTTACCAGCGTTTCCAGAACCAGCTTCTTTGCGCCGATATCAATGCCGCGGGTCGGCTCGGATACGAACAGGCACTTGGGGTTCATCAGCAGCGCACGCGCAATGCACACCTTCTGCTGGTTGCCGCCGGAGAGCGTGCCGGTATGCTGGAGTGCCGATGTGCAGCGAATATCCAAGCTCTTGATCATCTCATTGGCGGTGGCGCGCACCTTGGCGGAATCGCGCAGCGTGAAGAAGCCATACTTCTTCAGATACTCGCCCTTGATCTGCATGGCGTTGAAAACCATGTTATCCTCAATGGACTGATCCAGCAGCAGACCCACGCCACGGCGATCCTCGGAAACCATCGCCATGCCGCTGCGCAGCGCCTTGCGGGGGTCGCCAAGCTCATGCTTCTCGCCGAAGAACTCTACCTCGCCGCTTGCGGGATAAAGACCCATAATGCCGTTGGGAATGCCGATCTTGCCCTGACCAGCCAGACCGCCGATGCCGAATATCTCGCCCTCGTACACCTTCAGATCCACGCCCTTGACTTCCTCGCCAGGCATGGCAACCTTCAGATCCTTCACCTCGAGGGCAACCCTGTCGGAATGGCCCTTATTCACCTGCGCTGCATCCACGATGCGCACGCCCTCGCGGCCCACCATCAGGGAGGCAAGCTCGGTGGCGTTGGTTTCGCTGGTCTTGCGGGTGGCGGCAAGCTTGCCGTCGCGCAGGATGGTGATAGAGTCAGAAGCCTCGATAACCTCGTCCAGACGGTGGGTAATGAAGATAATGGCGATGCCGCTGGCGGCGATCTGCTTCATTACCTTAATCAGCTGGTCTGCCTCGGATTCGGTAAGCACGGCGGTGGGCTCGTCGAATACCAGCAGCTTGATGCCCTTCTTGTCGATCTCGCGGGCTATTTCCACAAACTGCATGTAGCCAACGGGCATGCCTTTCACCAGCGTATATTCATCAATGCCCATGCCGACGCTGTCGAGCGCCTTGCGGGCGTCCGCCGCCATCGCCTTCATGTCAAGATTTTCAAGGTTCTTGCCGAAGATCCTGCTGGCAATGGTCGGCGTGGTAATTTCACGATTCAGCTTAATATTTTCAGTGATGGTGAAGCCGGGCAGAAGCATAAATTCCTGGTGAACCATGCCGATGCCCTTGGTCATTGCGTCGTGCGGGGAGCGGATGCTCATCTCCTCGCCATTGATGGAAACCTTGCCATCGAAGCCGCCGGTCGAATGGATCACCGGCATACCGAAAAGAACGTTCATCAGCGTGGACTTACCAGCGCCGTTCTCGCCGAGCAAGGCGTGGATCTCGCCGGGCCGCACCGCGAGAGATACGTCGCTTAATACCGTATTCTCGCCGTAACGCTTGGTGATGTGTTCCATTTGCAGCACGTATTCTGCGCCCAAATTTCTTACCTCCTTGTGCATAGGGGACCGATTCCCCTGATTATTCACTGTCCCCCATGTCATGGAAACAGGCTCGCCCGGCAGGGCGAGCCGTTTCATTAGGGTACGCGCCGCAAAGCGGCTCAATATGAAGCCATTTTACAATATGCGCGACTCTTGTTGCTTACAGATAATCGTTGAAGTCAACGGGAGCAAGCAGGATGGTGTAGTAGTTGTCGAAGTTCTCGCCGTCAGCGTTGGTGTAGGTAGCGATCTTGGCGCCATCTACCTTTGCGTTGAACAGAGCAGACAGAGCCTCGCCATCGTTGCGCTCGGTGATCTCGCCATTGATGTAGGCAACTGCATACTCAACGCCAACCTCGATGATGGTCATAGCAACGGGGGATGCCCAGGTGGAGAAGCGGCCAACTGCACCCTTCTCGTTCAGAGCAGCTGCGATTGCCTTCAGAGCCTCAGTGTCATCGCCGCCGATGGCCAGCTCCAGACCGAGGGTTGCGGGGAATGCATGATAGGGGGAGGGGCAGCAGGGCTGCGGATAGT
>CAYWLE010000134.1:0-5348 GCA_964458825.1 uncultured Oscillospiraceae bacterium
GGGATGCGCTGCTGAGCTTCATACTCTCGGCAAATAATAATGTCGCCCGCATACGCAGGCTGGTTCTGGCGCTGTGCGAGGAGCTTGGCGAGGAGAAAATGATCGGCGGCGAGGCTGTGCATGGCTTTCCAAGCCCCGAGGCTCTCTCCGGCTGCGAAGAAGCGCGGCTGCGGGGGCTGGGGGTTGGTTATCGAGCGCCCTATCTGATCGAAACGGCGCGACGGGTGCAGGATGGCTTCCCGCTGGATAGGCTGCAAGAGATGGATTATGGCGAGGCACACCGCCTGCTGACCACGCTGCCGGGCGTGGGGGACAAGGTGGCGGACTGCGTGCTGCTCTTTGGCTGCGGGCATGCCTGTGCCTTTCCAGTGGATGTGTGGGTGGAGAAGCTGATGCAAGGCTGGTTTGGTCTGGCTGCTTGCAGCAGGCGGGAAATGGCGCGCATCGCTCGGGAACGGCTGGGCAGCCATGCGGGGCTGTTGCAGCAGTTCCTCTTTCATGCAGCCCGTATGGGCGCTATGGAGCTGTAGCGCGGCAGGATAAATGCATAGAAAACGCAGGTCGAGGGGCATGGAAAGCTCCTTGACCTGCGTTTATTTGGTTTCTGAAGCCGCTACTTCAGCTTGGCATACCTTGCCAGCTCACGCATCTGCACCTCGGTTTCGCCATCGCGCATTTCCCGCAGGGCAACCACGAAGCGACCGTTGTCGTAGATGTATTCGCAGGTGACCAGCAGCAGCACATGATCGCCGTAGACAACCTCCACGGGGCTATCATAGAGGGAGAGACGCTGGATTTTGGAGATGAATAGCTCGAAGCTGTCCTCGTCGAAGATGAACTGCCGAATGTCCAGATAGCGCTCGCTGCCCGGCTCCACGGTGGCTGTGAAGGCGGCAAAGGGCACGTAGGTTCGGTTTTCATAGAGGGTATCGAACTGAACCAGCGGGTGCTTTATGAGGAACTCGGGCTTCTCATAGCCGATGAGGGAATGAAACATGGTTCCATTGCGCATGTTGTGGCCGTAGATGATGAGGTTTTTGTCCTCGGGAACGAGCAGGTTTGCACCGTCGAGGAAGAGGGTTCCGGCGTTGCTTTGGGAGCCATCGAAGCTGTGGTCGAGGTAGAAGCTGTTGTCGTTTTTGCGCTGCACCACAGGCAGGGAGAGCAGGGAATCAATGGTCAGATAGCCGATGGTATCCTCGTTTGCTTCAAGGAGCTGCTGAAAGCTCTGCTGCACCGGCGGCGGGGTTTCAAGGGAGATCACCAGCGTGTCGGCATCCGGGGTGGGATGGGGCACGCGGGTAGCGTCCACGGCGATGTCAAATGCCGGCTGGGCTGTTTGAGCAATCTGGCTCGGCTCGGCGCTTGCAGGCTGGCTGGCTGCGGGGGTCGGGCTCGGCTCGGGCAGGCTGGGAGACGTGCTGCTGGGAGCGATCTCCGCCGTAGGCTCAGGCGAGGGCAGCGGCGTGGGGGAGGGAATCTGGCTTGGCTGGGCGGTGGGTGCGGCGGCGACGTAGAGCTGTTCATAGGCGGCGTTATCCGCCTCCACACGCGCCTTTTCGGCATGCCAAGATAGGATATAGCCTGCGCAGACGAGCATCAGCGGCAGGCAGATAGTTGCGGCAATGAGCCGCTGTGCCTTGCTGCGCTCGCGCACGCTGGGGCTGTGGAGCTGTTTGGGAATCGCCCTGTAGCGCCTGAGCAGGCGGGCGAGGGGGCTGGCTGCTTTCTTCTTCATAGGCTTGCTTGTTTCTCCTCTGGGAAAAGCGATGGGTCGGCTGGCGACCGGCTACAGACCTATTCCTATTATAAGGCTTTGGCGGCGCAAATGCAAGGGCGGTTTCGGGCGCATAAGCGGGCTTGGCTTGCCATAAGCTTGGGGTAAAGAAGGATTGGAGGCGTGCTCGATGGATCAGAACGCACTTTACCGGGATATTGCGGGCCGCTGCGACGGCGATATCTATATCGGCGTGGTTGGACCGGTGCGCACGGGCAAGTCCAGCTTCATCAAGCGCTTTATGGAGCTGATGGTGCTGCCCGGCATGGAGGATGAAAACGCTCGGGAGCGCAGCCAAGACGAGCTGCCCCAGAGCGGCACGGGAAGAACTGTGATGACCACCCAGCCAATGTTTGTGCCCAACGAGGCGGCGGAGCTGCGGCTGAAGGATGCCTCGGTAGCGCGGGTGCGGCTGGTGGACTGCGTGGGCTATCTTGTGCCGGGTGCGCTGGGCGCCGAGGAGGGGGATGCGGCTCGCATGGTGCGCACGCCGTGGTTCGACCACGACATACCCTTTGAGGAGGCGGCGGAGATCGGCACGCGGAAGGTGATCGCCGAGCATTCCACCATCGGCGTGGTGGTCACGACGGACGGCAGCATCGTGGAGCTTCCCCGAGAAGCCTATGAGGAGGCAGAGGAGCGTGCCATAAGCGAGCTGAAGGCGCTGGGCAAGCCGTTTATCGTGGTGCTGAACTCTACCCACCCAAAGGACGGGCAGACCCGCAGGCTGCGGGACAGGCTGGCGGAGGAGCATGGCGTGCCGGTGCATGCGGTGGATATCCATGGCATGCGGGAGGAGGACGTGGGCGAGCTGATGGAGAGCCTGCTATTCGAATTTCCGCTGCGGGAGATACGCATCGGCGCGCCGGGCTGGCTAACGACGCTGGATGGCGAGCATTGGCTGGGCAAGGCTGTGCTTGCCACGCTGCGGGAGGCGGCGGCAGGCATGCGCCGGGTGCGGGATCATGGCAGGCTGGCGGAGGCATTTGTCGGGCATGAATATGCCGAGGACATGACCCTGCACGGCATAGAGCTGAACGAGGGTCGTGCAGATTACAGGCTGAACATGAAGGACGGGCTATTTTATCGGATACTGGGGGAGGCGAGCGGGCAGGAGATCGGCGGTGAGGAGCATCTCTTTGAGCTGATGAAGCGGCTGGTGGCGGATAGCCGCGCCTATCAGCGGGTGGCGGCAGCGCTCAATAGCGTGGAGGAGCTTGGCTACGGCGTGGTTATGCCGGAAATAGAGGAGATGAACCTGCGGGAGCCGGAGCTTGCCCGGGAGGGCGGCCATTACGGGGTAAAGCTGCGGGCAGGCGCGCCATCGATCCACATGATAAGGGTGGAGCTGGACGCCTGCGTAAGCCCCATCGTTGGCACGGAGAAGCAGTCGATGGAGCTGGTGGAGCGGCTGCGGGCGGAATACGGGAGCGATCCGGGCAGCGTGTGGGCGACGGAGGTTTTTGGCAAGCCTCTGCGGGAGCTTGTGAAGGATGAGATGGGCATGAAGCTTGCGAGGCTGCCTGCGGATGTGCGGGCAAAGCTGGGGCAGTCGCTGGGCAAGATACTCAATGAGGGCAGCGGCGGCATGATTTGCATACTTTTGTAAAATCAAATTGCATTTCGGCTTGCGCAACGGCATAAATTCGTGTATAATAAACCTAAGAAATGCAGGCGGCGCGATGAAAAGAAGCGCCTGCCGCGATAAAAAGGGGGAACGAAGCAAAATGAAGCTTTTGATTGCAATCGTACAGGACGAAGATGCATCCCGGCTGGTGAACAAACTGACCGCCGAAGGCTTCGGCGCAACCAAGCTGGCAACCACCGGCGGCTTCCTTCGCTCTGGAAATACCACGCTGCTCATCGGCGTTGAGAATGAAAAGGTGGATGCAGCCATGCAGCTGATCGAGGGTACCTGCAAGAGCCGCAAGCAGATGGCTCCCGTGCATGCCCCCATGTCCGGCTCGGCAGGCATGTATGTGCCGGCCTACCCCGTGCAGGTCACGGTTGGCGGCGCGATCGTATTCGTGTTGGATGTGGAGCAGTTCCACAAGTTCTGAGCGGCGGCAGAGCCGTGCGCCGGCAAAGGTAAGTATATTTTAGGAAGCTGAAGGATAGTTCATGCTTTGAAGCTGAGTGATTTCGCGGGTTTGGACGCAAAAATGGAACATCTGATGCGTTCGGCGCAAGCCGGGCGCATTGTTCATGCCCTTCTTTTCAGCGGTCCCCGGGGCACAGGCAAGAGGAGCATGGCGAGGCTATTTTCGCAGGCCGTGCTTTGCAGCGGCGATGGGGAAAGACCCTGCGGCTGCTGTCCTGCCTGCAAAAAATGCGCCGAGGACATGCACCCGGACGTGCATTTCGTGGCTCCTGAAAAGAGCACAATAAAGGTGGAGCAGATACGCGAGCTGATCGAGCGCCTGAGCCTTGCCTCCTATGAGGGCGGCAAGAAGGTCGCCATCATTGAGCGTGCGGATAGCATGGGTGAAAGCGCCCAGAACGCGCTGCTGAAGACCTTGGAAAGCCCCACGGGGGACGTGCTGTTCCTTCTGCTTACGGATGTCCCCGGCGCGCTGCTGCCAACCATCCGCTCCCGCTGCCTTCAGCTGCGCTTTACCTGCCTGAGCATGGAAGCCTGCGCGCAGGTGCTTCTCGGCCGCGGCTTGGAGGAGAATCGGGCGCGGCTGTTGGCTGCCCTGTCCCAAGGCTCGGTGGGTCGGGCGCTGGAGATGGATGCGGACGAGGGCTACCTGCCTCTGCGGCGGCGGGTGATCGATGCGCTGGAGGGCATGAAAAAGCCCGGCGATGTGATCCGTGTCAGCGGCGTCTGCGCCGAGAAGGATAGGCAGGAGCAGGTTCTGGAGATCATGGAGCTGTGGGCGCGGGAGCTTATGCGGGTGCAGAATGGCGGTCAGAGCAGCGTGGCGGAGGATATGCCCCGCCTAAGGAGATCAAAATATTGCGGCAGCGAGCTTTTGCAGCGGGTAATGCTGGCACGCAGGCAGCTTGCAGCCAACCTTTCATGGGCAAACGTGCTGGATAATATGGATTTTGAGCTGGTTTGCCGGAATGGCTGAGGTTATACGGGAGGAAACAGAAAATATGGCAACTGTGATAGGCGTCCGCTTCAAGAAGGCGGGCAAGGTATATTATTTCGATCCCTGCGATTTCTGGCCGAAGCCGGGGCAGAATGTGATCGTGGAAACGGCGCGGGGCATCGAGTTTGGCGAGGTTGTGACGGCTGCACGGGCTGTGAGCGACGAGCAGATCGTGTCCCCGCTGAAAAAGGTGGTGCGCATCGCCACCGAGGAGGATGAGCAGCGGGCGGCCTTCAACGCCAAGCGCGAGGAGGAGGCATTCCGCATCTGTCAGGAAAAGGTGGCAAAGCACAAGCTGGAAATGAAGCTTGTGAGCGTGGAATATACCTTCGATAATTCAAAGATCATATTCTACTTCACAGCCAATGGCCGCGTGGATTTCCGCGAGCTGGTGAAGGATCTGGCAAGCGTCTTCCGCATGCGCATCGAGCTGCGCCAGATCGGCGTGCGCGATGAGGCGAAGATGCTCGGCG
>CAYWLE010000135.1:0-5322 GCA_964458825.1 uncultured Oscillospiraceae bacterium
ACCTCCACCACCGGCACGCCGCCGGCAGCCAGCGCCTTTGCAGCATCCACTGCGCTATCAGACTCGCAGCGGGCAATGATCGGGCAAACGCCCGTAACCTTGAGAACATCATTCATCCATTCAACAGCCATTTTCTTTATCTCCTTTTATTCCGCCCAGCTCAGCTCCAGATGGAACTGCTCGGCCAGTTTTTCCATATTTTCAACCATTGCGTCGTTCAGCTCGATGCTGTTGCTCTCAAGCGCTCTCGCTCTCCTGCCCCACTCCATTTCGCCGGGCATGAAAATCTGCTTGGTGCCGGCAGCCTTCTTGGCTCCGCGCAGCTCGCTGCACAGCGCCTGCATGCTTGCCTCGAACTGAGCCATATCGGTCATCTGGCTCACATCCACCACGATGAAGGCATGGCCGACGTTGTTGGGGGTCGCCATATCCAGATTCCAGCTCTTTACTTGGCTGAGCATGCCTGCGCCGGTGAGCACGGCGGAGAGGATCTCCACCATCACGGCCAGACCATAGCCCTTATGGGCAGCCATGGGAGCCAGAGAGGAATGCTGCGGGAAGGTATTGGGATCGGTGGTGGGATGGCCGTCATGATCGATCAGGCAGCCGGCGGGCATGACCTCGCCCTTTTCCTTTGCCATGATAACCTTCAGCGCCGCCACATTGCTCAGCGCAATATCCAGAAATACGGATTTGCCATCGCCGGTGGGAGCCGCATAGGAGAAGGGGTTGGAGCCGATGGACACGCCGCAGCCGCCGGGAACCGCCATAATGGGATCGGCATTGCTCATGACGATACCAATCATGCCCGCCTTGGCAGCCATATTTGCATAGTAGCCCGCCGCGCCGAAATGGCAGCTGTTCTTTACGCCCACATATGCCACGCCAACCTTCCTTGCCTTTTCAATGGCAAGCTCCATAGCGCGGCTGGCACTGACCATGCCCATGGCCATATTGCCGTTGAGGATCGCCCATGCGGGGCCTTCCTTTTCGATGCTGGGCTGTGCCTTTGCATCCAGACCGCCCGCAAGCAGCTTCTGTGCATATCCATAGAGGTTCTTGGTTCCGTGGGTCATCACGCCGAAGGTATCGGTGCCAACCAACACCTCCGCCACCGTGCAGGCGTCCTCATGACTCATGCCGCAGGCTTCCATCGTCTTTACGGAAAAATCGTGCAACTTGTCGAGATGAATCTTTTTCATATGCCGCCTCAGTCCTCCATTGTATATTTCACTTTCATTTTCAGCACGCCTATTCAGCATGCCCGGCGCGGTTTGCAGGCACTGCCCGCTCCCCCTTACCTACCTGAGGATATTCTATCAAATTTTACAATATCCATCTATACATTATTCAGCTAAAGAAAGGTACATTTCTGCTCTTTCAGCAGGGCAAAAGCCTCGCCGCAGCGCCGGTGAAAAGCTTCCTGAAAAAACTGCCGATTTTTTGCGAATATATAAGGAAACCCCGATGAAAAAACTTCATCGGGGACACAGGGCAGCCCGGCCTGCTGCATCGGTTGAATAATTGAACTATACTGGCACAGCCAAGCAGATAGCCTACTTGCGGTTGCGGTATTCAGTGGGAGAATAGCCGGTGCATTTCCTGAAGATGCGGCTGAAGTAGGAGGATTCCGCGATGCCAATGCTCGCCGCAACCTCGCTTACGCTCATTGAGGAAAACATCAATAGCTCCTTTGCTTCCTCAATCCGCAGGGAAAGCACATATTTGTAGGGAGATATGCCCGCCTTCTTGGTGAACAGGTGGGAGAAGCGGCCGAGGCTCAGGTGGGCGATCTCGGCATACTTTTCCAGATTTACCTCCTCGCGGAAATGCTCGTTTATGTAGAGCAGCGCCGCCGTGATGGCGTCCTGCTGCGGCTTGGCATACTCTGCCTTGGCAGGAGAAAGATGCTCCATCAGCTCCAGCATCAGCCCCAGCACCTTCGGCGTGTAGATGGGCTTTCTGCCGTTAAATGCCTTCAGCGGCAGAAAGTTCTTCACCAGACGATTGAAGAGTATCTCGAAGGCGGTGCAGTCATGCACCTTGCACAGCGTGATGGGGTCGAACTTCATCGAACCAACCAACTCCGCAAATGCCTCGCCGGTGAAATGGGCATAGAAGATCGTGGGCGCGCCCTCCGCACTGAAGGAGATCAGCTGCGGCACCTCCGGCATGAACATCACGCAGGTACCGCGCTCCACACGCACCATCTCGCCGCCGTACTCGATATCAAACCAGCCCAGCGCCGCATAAACCAGATAATAATCCTTCCGCCCGTGGGGCCGGAATATGGTGTAATCCCGCTGGAAGTAATTCTTCATGCCGCAGTTGTTGAGCTGCATGCAGCGCTCCGGTGGGAAATCCGTCAGATCACGGTATTCCAGCAGGCTCGTTTTCTCTATGTTTTTCATGGCTTTATTATACCACGGGCAGCAGGATTCGTAAAGAACAAAACTAAATATTATCGTCACTTCAAATTGACAAAGCAGCTCTGTGCATGTATAATCAGTACAAGTTCAGCCATGTTTGCTGCTTGCGTCCATCTTCACCATGATCCCTTTGGATCACACACCACACATACGCAATCAGAAAGAAGGCCTATTTGCTATGCAAACCAATCCTGCTTCCATCTGGATCGGCAATGGACATCTCGTGCTGCCGGATCGCATCTGCGAGGGCGGCTCCCTGCTGATGGAAAACGGCCGTATCGCAGCCGTCAACCAGCCTGCGCCTGACGGTGTAACCATCGCGGACGCCTGCGGCGGCTACATCATGCCCGGCTTCATCGACCTGCACGTACACGGCGGCGGCGGGGCAGATTTTATGGATTGCGAGCCCGGCTGCATACAGGCTGCCGCCCGCGCCCACTGCCAGCACGGCACCACCGCCCTGCTGCCAACCACCATGACCTGTGCCGACGAGGTTCTTGAGGAGATGATCGCCTGCTACCTCGAAGCCGTCAAGGAGCCGACCGGCGGCGCACAGCTGCTGGGGCTGCATCTGGAGGGGCCGTTCTTCTCCAGCAAGAACAAGGGCGCCCAGCCTGTGGGCGAGCAGCGCATACCCACCCGGGAATTTCTGGAGCACATCATTGACCTAGCTCAGGGACATATCCTGCGCTGGGATGAAGCGCCGGAGCTGCCCAACACCGATATCTTTGCACAGGTGATGAAGGAAAACAACATCATGGCGTCCATCGCCCACACCGGAGCCATCGCCGATCAGGCGAACGCCGCCTTCGATATGGGCTTCTCCCACATCACCCACTTCTACAGCGCGACCACCACGGGGCAGAAGATAAACGGCATCGTCTATTCCGGCGTGAACGAGGCGACGCTTCTGCGGGACGACATCACCATCGAAATGATCTGCGATGGCAGGCACATTCCCAAGGAGCATATGCTGCTTGCCTACCGCATCAAGGGGCCGGACAAGATCGCCCTCATCACCGACGCCATGCGTGCGGCAGGAACCAACGCGACCCACAGCATACTGGGCGCTAAGCACGGCGGCGTGCCCGTGGTTATCAAGGATGATGTGGCGCAGCTGCCGGACTTCTCCTTCTATGCGGGCAGTGTGGGCACGATGGATCGTGCGCTGCGGGTGGCTCACGTGCAGTATGGCATTCCCCTCGTGGATGTGAGCCGCATGCTCTCCCTCACCCCCGCCCGGCTGAGCCGCTGTGCCGACCGCAAGGGCAGCCTTGAAGTCGGCAAGGATGCTGACGTTGTGGTGATGGACGAGAAATTCAACGTTCAATCCGTATACGTCTGCGGCGAGCAGATGGCTTAAAGGAGAACGCACCCTGCAACGATCAAAACGTTGCAGGGTGCATGTGTTTTTCAGTACAGTAAAGACCGGAGCTACTTTAGCTCCGGTCAAATAGCAGGATATTGCATATGCCAGCAGACCTATGCTGGATGGCTTTTACTGAATATTGCCTTGGCTCAGAAGGGCTTTTCGGTCACGTTGGGAGTAATCATAAGCAGGGCATCGGGATGGTTTTGCAGCAGAGATACCGGGCAAGCAGGCGTCGCCTCGCCATGGGTAGCCTTGCGAACCACGGCGCGCTGCATATCCAGCAGCATGGACACGCGAACCTTGCGGGCGCCCAGCAGCTCCTTCATGCCCACGGTGATCGCCTGATCCGGGATGGAATCGATGGCGCCGCCGCGGCCGAGGATGGCATCCTTTGCCTTGGTTTCGGGGCTAAGGTTGATCACGCGGGTAGGCAGGCTGGCAAATTCCTCCATGCTCATGTCCGGCTCCGGCTCGTTGAAGGCGATGTGACCGTTCAGGGCAATGCCGCCCATCGCCATATCCACGCCGCCCAGCTCCTCAATGAGCTGACCGATCTTCTCGGGATGATGGGGATCGGGGAATACGCGCTGCTCCTCGGGCATCACAAGCTCAGGATCCACGCGGCTATAGAGAACTTCGTTCATGACCTTGCGGAAGGAGAAGCGGTCGTTGATCCACTCGCCATCCTCAAGATATTCGTCCATATTGATGAACCATGCGTTCTTCAGGCTCACGCGGAAGCGGTTCACCAAACGGGCAAAGATGGGATACTGATCCACCGGGCCACAGGGCAGGATGATGACCGTCTTCTTGCCCTTGGCATTGTTTTCTACGATCTCAGTAAGCATCTGCATAGCATACTCATAGTATACCTCTCCGGCGGAGCCAGCCAACAGCAGAGGAATACGTGGGGAATTAAAGAGTTCTTCGGAAGTGATGTCATAAATCTTCTGCTTCATTGATACAACCTCCTATGGTTCAAATACGGTTCATCTTGGTTCAACCAATAATACAAACAAATAATATGCTTGCTTATCTGCCCGCTAAGCACTGTCCATCTTCGTGTTTATTCTATCATTTGTTAAAACGCAAGCACAAGTGTTAAAAGCGCTAACCTTATGCACTTTTCTGCTGTCTTTCCCTCAGACAGGCAAATTGGGCAGGCACGCAGGCTGAGGATAGCAGAAAAATACATATTCGCGGCAGTTCAATGCATTAACTATTTCCGCCGCGTTTGTTATAATATCTACAGTGAAAATGCTGTGTGGCTGCCCGCTTTGATATGATCAAAGCACAAGCAAGCAATGCACGCATCATAATTTAGTCAGCCGTCACAGATTATGCTTCAATTGTTAGCTATGCTGACCAATTATTGAGGCTTGTTGGCGCGTCGTATGAACAAAGCAAACGAACGAGAGCATTACTACCATCAACAGGAGGCAATGAAACATGTCGAGCTTATCCCTTCGCAACATCTACAAGGTCTACCCCGGCAACGTGGTCGCCGTAAGCGATTTCAAC
>CAYWLE010000136.1:0-5297 GCA_964458825.1 uncultured Oscillospiraceae bacterium
GCTCATCACCCGCAACGGCTTTATCAAGCGCATGCAGCCTAAGCTGTATGAAAAGGCGGCGGCGGACAAGATGTTTGCCGACCTGCCCAGCAGGGTTATCAGCTGCATGACGGATGCAAGGATACTCTTTCTTACCGACCTCGGCAATTGCTATCCCATCGTGGCGGAGCAGATACCCGAGGCACGCATCAAGGAGCGCGGCCTGCCGCCGGGAGGCTTGCTGGCTGGCTTGGAGAAGGATGAAAAGCTGGTTGGCATCATCGAGGCTGGCGACTGGAGCGGCGAGGCGCTGCTGGTGACCTCGGGCGGGCTTATCAAGCGCACCGCTCTGGAGAACCTGAACGTGCGCAAGGGTCGCTACGCAGCCATCGGCTTAAAGGGCGAGGACAGGCTGGTCTGCGCCGTGGATCCCAAGGATGCATCGGGCGTGCTGCTCGTTACCGCCGGCGCGATGGCGATCCACTTTGCCTTGGAGGAGGTTTCCCTCATCGGCAGAACCGCTGCCGGCGTGAAGGGAATCAGCCTTGCGCCGGGCGACAGGGTCTGCTTTGCATGCGCGCATAGCAGCGAGGGCGAGGTCGTGCTGGTTACGGATCTTGGCTATATGAAGCGCTGCCTGCTGGTGGATTTTGACAGGCAGGCACGCGGCGGCAAGGGAGTCAAGTGCATGAACCTGCTCAAGAGCAGCGTGAACGGCAGCTGCATCGCCGGTGCGCTGCTGGTAAAGGAGCCATACGACTTCTGCATCGTGCAGAAAAACGGCGCTATGACGACCTTCAACACCGAGGACGTCGCCATCGAAACCAGAAACGGCAAGGGGCAGCCCTATGTGGTTGTGGTCATGGGCGATGTGGTGACGGGGCTTACGCGCTGATGCGGAGCCAGATAAAAGCATAGATCAAAGTATCCTCCGAGGGGAACAGGCTTCCCTTCGGAGGAATATTGCGCCAAATTCGCCGTGAGTGATTGACGAAAGCCGGTCATGGTGATAATATTATTACGTTACATATGATAGATGATTGCGAGGTATATATAGATGGATCGGAATCATGCGAGCCACTCTGGCAGGCAGCTTACGCCCGAAGAAAAACGGAGGATCATCAGCAGGATGAGTCCGGAGCAGAGGCAGCGGCTGCTGCACAAGCGCAGGATGCGCAGGCTGAAGAAGCGGCTTATGATTGCCGTGCCGGTGGTTATCCTGCTGATCGTGCTGCTTGTAGCGCTACTTTCCGGCGGCGAGGACAAGCAGGCGGATCCCGGCGTGCAGTCGGCTGTGCCTGCCATGGCTGCGGTGGAAACTGCTGTTCCCAGCCAAGCCAAGGAGCCTGAGGCAAGCAACGTGCCTGTAGCGCCTGAGGCTGCGGACGCCGGCGTTCCCGATGCAAGCGCTACCGATACCGCCAATGCAGGCTTGCCTGCCGAGAACGATGCAAATGCCCAGCAGCCTGCGGTCGGCGATACGAGCGTGCAGCAGCCAGCGACCAGCGATGCAAGCATGCAGTCCGTGGCTGACAATGCAAGCGTGCAGCAGCCCGCAGTGAGAGACGTTGCCATGGAGCACTTAAACTATGACGAAGCCTATGCCCAGATGCTGCGCGGCGATATCGCCAATGATGGTCGCGTGGTGGGGGATGATCTGTCCAAGGTTTCGGAATCCAAGAAGAGCGCTTGGCCGGAGGCGCAGGACGGCTTCCTGCCTGTGCTGCGCAGCGCTGCCAACACGCAGGAGAAGATCATTGCCATTACCGTGGACGACTGCTTCCAGGGGGAGAACCTGCGCAAGATCGTTCA
This sequence comes from uncultured Oscillospiraceae bacterium, assembly GCA_964458825.1. Lineage (GTDB taxonomy): Bacteria > Bacillota > Clostridia > Christensenellales > Aristaeellaceae > SFTH01. The sequence continues at coordinate 1,792 of CAYWLE010000136.1, forward strand.
AAGCGCGCTGAACAACAATGGCAAGCTGACCATTTTCCCCATCGGAAAGAACCTTGAAAAGAGCAGCGTTGCCGAGGTGGTGAAGTGGGCGTGGGAGAGCGGCATGGAGATCGAGAACCATACCTACAACCATGTGGGTCTGTTCCATCATGATGACGAGCGCATGACCAACGAAATCTGGCAGCAGAACCGCAAGGTGAGCGAGCTTTTCGGCGTGGATTACCAGATGCACTTCTTCCGTCCCCGCGGCGGCGATGAGCGCGGCGACCAGCGCGTGCATGCCTATGCCGATCAGCTTGGCTACAATGGCATCGCAATGTGGAACAAGGATGGCTCCAACGGCAGCATCAGCGGTCTGCTGAACAACCTTGCCCCTGGCAATATCTATCTCTTCCACACCACCAACAACGACCTGAACCTGCTGCTGGACTTCATCCCCGGCGCTGTGGCGCAGGGCTACCGGCTGGTGACGCTCAACGAAATGTTTGGTCTGCCGGTCAATGAAACGCAGCCGCTGAGCCAGAATGCATCCGTGCCTGCGCTGGAGAAATTCCAGATGAAGGCGATCACCCTGTCCAACACCACCTATGCCCGTGCGGCGGCAGTGGTGCAGCAGCGGCTGATTGAGCTTGGCTGGCTGGATGGCGAGGCGGATGGCGAATTTGGCAAGGCTTCCTACCGTGCCACCGGCTTTTTCCAGATGGCTGCGGGCATCGATGCCGACGGCGTGGCAGGGGAGGCGACCCAGCGGGCGCTCTTCAGCGATGACGCGCCCAAGGGCAGCGTGGAGAAGATGAACGAGCTGCGCAAGCAGATCGCCAGCAAGAGCTGATTGCTCGAAAGGGTAAAGCTTAATAGGTATATATAAAACGGGCAGTGCGGCGCAGGCTGCATTTGCCCGTTTCTTTATGTCTGATGGGGTAAATTCAACGGCATGTTGGCACGTATTTTAATTTTAGACGCATTTTTGGTATTGCATTTTTCTGATATTCTGATATAATAATGTAGTCACCAAAAAGAAAAATCGTTCAGATTGCAGGAAAACACATGCTTTGTGAATAACGCAAGCGTTAAGAGCTTACTTAGCTCGGGCGCCGTATGCCTGACAGTCGATTGGAGGTTGCAAATGAGCGTAGGAATCCAGATCAAGGACGCCGTAAAACGGTATGGCACTAAGACGATCATCCCGGATCTTTCCGTGGAGATCCATAACGGTGAGTTTTTCACGCTGCTCGGCCCTTCCGGCTGCGGCAAAACCACCCTGCTGCGCATGATTGCGGGCTTCAATAGCATTGAAGGCGGCGATTTTTACTTTAATGATAAGCGAATCAACGACATGGATCCCGGCAAGCGCAACATCGGCATGGTTTTCCAGAACTACGCCATTTTCCCGAACATGACCGTGCGCAAGAACGTGGAGTTCGGCTTGAAGAACCGTGCCTTCCCGAGGGAGAAGGTTCGTGCAGAGGCTGAAAAGTTCATGAAGCTGGTGCATGTGGATGAATATGCCGACCGCATGCCCGATCGCCTATCTGGTGGTCAGCAGCAGCGCGTGGCTCTGGCGCGCGCACTGGTTATCCGACCCGACGTGCTGCTGATGGACGAGCCGCTCTCTAATCTGGACGCCAAGCTGCGCGTGGAGATGCGCACGGTAATCAAGGGCATACAGCGCGACGTGGGCATCACCACGGTATATGTGACCCACGATCAGGAGGAGGCAATGGCGATCTCCGACCGCATCGCCGTAATGAGCGAGGGTGTGATTCGCCACTGCGGTCGTCCGAAGGACATCTACCAGCGCCCGGCCGACCTGTTTGTGGCAACCTTCATCGGCAAGTCCAACCTGATGGACGCCGAGCTTGTGATGGATGGCAACGAATGTAAGGTCAGGTTCTCCAATGGCTATGAGGTTAATATGCCGGACATCGCGCCCGCCTGCCGCAGCAACCGCAAAATTGTGCTTTCCGCCCGACCGGAGGAGCTGATCGTGCATGCAGACCTCAATGGCGAGGGCATTCGCGCCGTCATTAAGGATAGCGTGTTCCTCGGTCTGAATACCCACTACTTTGTGGAAACGGAAACCGGCGAAGAGGTGGAGATCATTCAGGAGTCCCGCATCGATTCCATTCTGGAGCCCGGCACGAAGGTTCGGCTTACCCTGAACGCCATCAAGGCAAACGCCTTTGACAAGGAAAGCAGCCGCAGCCTGATGACCGGCGTTCACAATGAACTGGAGGTGCTTGCATAAATGAAGGAAAAGCGCAAGCGGGACATATGGCTCGTATTGGGTCTTGTGCTGCTGCTTCTGTTCGTGGTGTTTTTCATCTATCCGTGCGTCCGGCTTCTGTGGGAGGCGTTCTACACGGAGAAGACGGGCTTCACGCTGAAGGCATTTACAAAGTTCTTCTCAAAGAAATACTACTATTCCACGATCTTTAACAGCTTCAAGGTATCGGCGGCGGTTATGTTTATCTCCCTGCTGCTGGGTGTGCCATTTTCCTACTTCTTCTCCTTCTACAAGCTGAAGGGAAGGAAGATACTATTCGTACTGGCGCTGCTATGCACGATGTCCGCTCCCTTCATAGGCGCGTATTCGTGGATCATGCTGCTGGGTCGCTCCGGCGTGATTACCAAGCTGCTGGAGGGCTTCGGCGTAAAAATAGGCTCCATCTATGGCTTTGGCGGCATACTGCTGGTGCAGTCGCTGAAGCTGTTCCCGCTGGTTGTGATCTACATGAACGGCGCGTTTCAGGACATCGACAACAGCCTGCTGGAAGCCTCGGCCAACCTTGGTTGCAGCGGGGTAAAGCGCTTCTTTAAGGTAATCATGGGTCTGACCATGCCGACGATACTGGCTGCGGCGCTGATCGTATTCATGCGTGCATTTGCGGATTTCGGCACGCCGGCACTCATTGGCGAGGGTTACAAGACCTTCCCAGTGTTGATCTACGATTCCTTCCTCAGCGAGGTTGGCGCGGATTACAACTTTGCATCCGCTGTCAGCGTGCTGGCTATATTGCTGACCGCCGCAGTATTCCTGCTGCAAAAGTTTGCAACCTCCCGCTTTAAGTTCACCATCAATTCCCTGCATCCCATCCAGAAGAAGCAGGCGAAGGGCTTTGGCGGCTTCATGATGCATGTTTACTGCTACCTGCTGATCGCAGTGGCGCTGCTGCCGCAGTTCTACATCATCGTGGATTCCTTCCGCGATTACAAGGGACAGGTGGCGCAGGACACCTACTCGCTGGGCAACTATCAAAATGCCCTGCGCAAGCTGCTGGGCAGGTCAGTGAAGAACACGCTTGTGATTTCCATCATTGCGCTGGCGGTTATCGTGGTGCTGGCTGTGCTGATCGCCTATCTGGTGGTGCGCCGTCCCAGCGGACTGAGCCACTCCATCGATACCATATCCATGCTGCCCTATATCATGCCGGGCGCGGTTATCGGTATCGCGCTGATCATCGCCTTCAACAACAAGTATTTCTCCATGACCGGCACCATGACCA
>CAYWLE010000137.1:0-5289 GCA_964458825.1 uncultured Oscillospiraceae bacterium
CGATGGTAGCTTCGATGGTAGCTTCGATGGTAGCTTCGATGGTAGCTTCGATGGTAGCTTCGATGGTGGGTGCGATGGTGGGTTCCAGCGAGGCTTCCATTATGCCCGCAGGCGCGGTGAAGCGCAGGCAGAGCAGCACAGCCAGCGCGGCAATGAGCTTTTGCTTTGTATTCATTTCACTGCTTCACCTCTTCATCAAGTATTTCCACGGTCTGCTGTGCATCAAGGGCGGCATAGCCGCCGAGGCTGCCCGTGCAGGCAGGCACGGCAAGGCTGCTTTGGTTGGCTTGGGCGAGTGCGGCGGTGCGTATGGGAGCCAGCATGACCCAGCCGACATCAGCCTCGAGGCTTGCCCTGCGGCGCTCGTCATCCATGCCAAAATGACCCAGCGCATCCGCCTCCACATCAGGATTTCTACTATTATATATATCGATTTCTGGATCAGCATGGAACCACTGCCCGTTCACGCTGAAAACCACCCAAGCGTGCTTCGGCGCGGCGGAGGCATCGCTCTCCACGGAGCCTTGCTCCACCAGCATGCATTCCAAACCAGCCTGCATCAGCAGGTAGGCATAGGCGGAGGCTGCATCATTGGCGGCCGCGATATTCTCCATCAGCGCATAGCAGGCGCTGGGATAAAGGGCTGCATCCATCTGGGCGGGATCGGGCTGCCAAGGCATGCCATCCTCACCCTCGGGGGCAGGCTGGAGGGAGGAGCTTATGTGGCGGTAGAGCTGGGCGGCGGTCTGGGCAGGGTCGCCGGCAACCAGCGTATAGCGGAGAATCATAGAAATCTGGTCGCGCCAGCGCTCGACGGTGGAGAGATGGCTATCCTCGGATAGGAGATATTCCACCTCCACCATACCTTCCTCCGGCACAAGGCTGAAATCTGCCAGCGCGGCGAGGGGATTGGACAGGCGGTAAGCCTCAATGACCTCGGCAAATTCCTCATCGGTGACGGCATAGCTGAAGAAGCGGTTGCCGCCCGTTTCCACGGCGTCCGAAAGCGCGGCATAGAGGTTTGCCTGTGCATCGGTGAAGCGCTGTGCCAGCGCGGGAAGCAGCACGGCGCTGCGATACTCCCATGCGTCGCTCTCGCTCGCCTCGGCATAGGGGGCAAGGAGCACGCTCTGGGCGGCGGAATAATCCGCGCTGCCGAAGGAACCGCCAGAGACAGCGGAACCGGAGCTTGCGCCGGAGGAGGAACCATTTTGTGTGCCGCCGCCCAGCACGCTGCCGCTGGATTCGACGGAGCCAGAGGCGCTCATTTCCGCCTTGGTTCCCACGAAGCCGATCAAACCATCGCCCATGCTTTGGAAGCGAAGGTTCTGCTTATGGTTAAGATAGCTGCTTTCCAGATATTCCACCGAGCCAGCCGCGCCGACGAAGGCTATACCGACGCTGGAATAGGCGGATTCATTATAGCCGGGGGTGGGGATCGTCCAAGCGAGGGGGATGGCTGCGTGGTCGGTCGCCTGTGCGCCGGTGATGAGATCAATCACCGTAACGCGATAGAGCTTGAGCACGCGGCGGGGGGATACGAGGGAATTGAAGGCTGCATAATCGGCATCCCTTGCGGATGCAAGGGTTTCCACCCGCAGCTGCTGATACCACTCCAGCCCATCGGCGGAAACGGAGGCTGCGGCATCGGTATGGATGGCTGCCGCGATGGCGATGCGATACTGATCCGCCATGCCGGAATAATCTGCGAGCAGGGACTGATCCTCCGCCGACTGGGCAAGGATGAGCTGCACCATGGCATTCACCAGCGGAGCAAGCTGCGGGGCATTTTCATAGGTTGCCTGAAGAGGGTTGGGAGCCACAGCCTGAAGCTGGGCAAGCAGCTTATCCAGCTGGGCAGTGACCTCCGCCAGTGCGGCAAGCTGCTGCCTGAGGCTGGCGAGGGTCTGCTCGGCGAGGAGGAGCATATCATAATTGGCAACCTGCTGCTTTGCGCCGTCCTCCAGCGCATCATAGGCAGCGCGGGCACGCAGCACCGCAGGCTCACGATCCAGCGTGACTGCGCCGATGGCGGATATCAGCTCCTCCACCTGACGGGCGCTGGCATCCTCGGCAAGCAGGAGGGCGGCATAGGCTTCCTCCGCAGCGGCGAGGGTGGAAAGATTTGTGATATTGGCAAGCGAGGCTTCCGGCAGGGCATCGCAGGCGGCTCGGGCGGCAAGGATCGCCGCGCCGCTCTCACGGGTGACGCTACCGATGGCGGAGATCAATTCCATGGCGGCGGCTGCGGCAGGATCGGACTCCTTCAGCAGCACCTGATACTGCGCCTGACGCTCCAGCAGGAGGGCATGGTTTTTCACCAGAGCCTTGCCGACTGCGGAGAGGGCGGCATAGGCTTCGAAGGCGTTGCGGAGGCTATCGGCGCTATCGAGGGTGACGGCATCCAGCGCATCAATGAGGCGATCCAGCCGCTCGGCGGCGATGGTTTCACCCTTGGAAAGGAGGTCATATTCCTCCTCGGCACGGGTGAGGGCTTCATAATTGGAAACCAGCTCCTTGAGGGCGATGTCCAGCGCGTCATACTCCGCACGCAGGGCTGCTAGGCTCGCGCCGCAATCCATGGTGACGCCGCCGGGAGCGGGCAGGGCGTCGATCTGTCTGGTTACGCTGCGCAGGGCTGCCATGTCCGCCGCGGAGAGCACGGTGAGGTTGACCGCCGTTTCCGGTCGATCGAGGTATTCATGGATGTTATTATACTTCACATGGTTGAAGTAGATGGTAATATCGGTATCGCCAAGCTTGAGCGGCTCGGCGCTGTAGCTTACATAGGCGCTGACATCCTTCGTGCAGCCATTGGCAAGCTGGGCGGTAACGCGCAGACCGGCGCCATCAAAAACCTCTCCCTCCTCATAGAGCAGCTTATCCGGCTGCTGTATAACCTCAAGGGACTGGATGCCGCTGCCGATCGCCATCATATAGCCGGAGTCGTTTTTGAAGTAGATGGTTCCATAGGCATCCACGATGGGGCTGCACAGCACATACTGGCGCTGGGCTCCGCGGGGAGTAAAGAGGATCTCTGCCTGATCGATTGGAGAACCATCATAGATGGAGAGCAGCTGGGTCTGGCCGGGGCAATCGCGTATGATGCGCAGGGAGCCGGGCGACATATTTTCAAAGAAATAGATATAGACCAGTCCGGTATTTTCATAGGCGGTGGTGAGCAGGCCGCTGGTTTGCGGATAGCCCTTGGTTGGGCAGGTATAGGCAATGGACCACGAGGCGAGGTCGATCACGGCGATGCCATGGCCGCTGTACGCCTGAAACTGTGCCGCGCCGGAGAAGCCCACATAGGCGCGACCATTATAGACCACGGGGGTGGAGGTGCTCATGCCCTCGATGGACTTGCCATTGCGCAGGTCGAGCTTTTTGAGGGAGGCGCGATCGAAGTAACCATCGGAGGATAGCTTAACGGAATAGAAATAGCCGCCCTTGGAGGTGAAATAGCAGCGGTCTGTTGCCTTATCATAGCAGATGGTGCAGCGCACATCGGCGTCCAGCTGGGAAAGGCAATCGATGAGCCGACCGGTATCGGGGTCGATGGAGAGCAGGTTGGAGCTTGCGGAGGTATAGCCGGTCTGACCATCATCGGTGCCAACCAGCATATACCTATCCGACATATAGGCGCCTGCCCAATAGAAGCCGCCGTTCTGGGTATAGGTCCAAGTGGCTTGCTTGGCTTCGGTGGTTCGGGAGGGATCCTCATCGGTCACGGAGAGGCAGACCCAGTTGCCATCATCGGTTTCACCATTCCAGAAGCCGGTGTAGATATAGCCGTTTCGATAGGTAATGGGGGAATTGGGCTGGCCGCCGAGGGGATCGGTATAGACCCAGAGAGATTCCAGCGTGGCCGCGTTGAACGCCTGCACGGTGCCATCGGCAAGCGCCACAAAGAGCATGCCCCTTGCATAGGTTGGCGGGGTGATATTGAAGGTGGATTTGGTGATCATATCCCCCACCTGCACGATCTCGCCGGTGACGGTATCGATCTTGAATATATTCTGCTTGGCTGTGCATACGAGATAGCCATCCACGAGTATGGGCGAGCTGACCGCATCAGAGCCATAGCTTATGCCTGCCTGATTTGCCCAATAGAGCATGGTATCCTCGGCAGATACGGGGGTGAGCCTATCGGACACGGCATTATTGCTATCGTCGCCGCGGAAGCCATTCCACTCCGAGGATATTTCCGCATCGATAGCTTCGTTCTGCTCTGCCTCGGCAAGGGAGATATCTAGCTCCATCTGAGCGTCCTCGGCGGTGAAGCTGCCCGACTGCGCCACATAGCCATAGGCGGAGGCGGTATAGCTGTAATCATAGCTGCGGATGAGGGTATAGCTTCCATCGGGGTTGGCAAATACGGAGCCGGTGAACTTATTGCTGATGGAAAATAGCGCGTTCTCCGGCGCAATGCGGAGGTTCAGCGTGGTTTCCTGAAGGCGCTCAAGGCAGAGCTGATAGACGGAGGAGATGGTTTCTCCTTCGCCGTCGGTACAGCTGATGCTAATGTCCGCACGGGTTTCATCTGCCGCAATGGGAAGCATGCAGCTAAAGCTGCCGTCTGCATCGCTCTGGAGAGCCTCGCCATTGAGCTGAAGGCTCAGGTTCTCAAGCATGCCTGCGGGCAGGGTGGGTGTGAGCCTGAGGACGACGCTCTCCACCGCCGCCGGAACCTGAGAGGAATAGGCAAACCACCTGCCATCGAACTCCGGGGTGATGTAATTTGCGCTATCGCCGTTGAGCACCTGAAGCTTGCCCAGCGTGGGCTGGACGATGGTATCAATGATATAGCTCTGGCGGAGTGCGCCCGCATCGGTCTGCGCCTCGGCTGTGATGGTGAGCCTGTTTTCGCCGGTATAGCTGCGGTTGCTGGCAATGAAGCCGGAGAGGGTATTTCCTTTTATATAGGAAAGCTCGCCGCTGCGCTCCACGGGATTTGCCATGAGCGGCATGAAGCGATAATCCATGCGGGCGGAATCGGCGTAGAGGGGGTTGGCTGTGATATGCAGGTAGGCGGCTGCGCTGCTATCATAGATATGCAGGCGATAGCGGAAGGCTTCGATACCATCCACGATATCCACGCCGAGGTATTCTAAATCATAGGCTCCGCTCTCGGCGCTGCTCTTTGCGGTGAAGAGCATGTTCTCCACCAGCATCATTGGCTGCACACGCAGTGAAAGGCTGGGCATTTCCACGCCATCCGCCACGGCGCACGCCTCCTCAAGCTGGAGGGTATAGATAAACTCGGCGGAGGTATTTGTAAGATCCAGC
>CAYWLE010000138.1:0-5243 GCA_964458825.1 uncultured Oscillospiraceae bacterium
CCAGAGGTGCGGCTTTGACGTGCGCGTGACCGTGCCCGGGCATACCCAGCGCGGCGGCTCTCCCTGCGCCTATGACCGCGTGTTTGCCAGCAGGCTCGGCAGCGAAGCGGGCAAGCTGATCCTCAAGGGTGAGTACGGCTTCATGGTTGGCTACAAGAATCGCGAGATCGTGAAAGTTCCGCTGGAAGATGTGGCTGGCAAGCTGAAGATGGTGGATCCCAACGCAAGCATCATTCAGGAGGCAAAGGCGCTGGGCATCTGCTTTGGCGACTGAGAAAGGCTACGCTTGAGCGAGCGATAAAAAATGCTGCAAACCGGTATTGGCTTGCAGCATTTTTCTAATTATATAGACGTGAATCAGCGGTTATTGATGAGCTTGGTCAGCTCCACAGGCTCCACGATCTTGCCATCCTTATAGACGCGCATGTTGCCGGAGGCGATTTCATCGATGAGGATAACCTCGCCGTTGTTGTAGCCGAACTCAAACTTGATATCCCAGAGGTCGAGGCCGATGGACTTGAGATCATCCGCCACGATCTTGGTGATCTTCAGGGTCTGCTCCTTCATGCTATCGAACATGGCGGGAGTCATGATGCCCAGCGCAGCCAGACCTTCGCTCGTTACCAGCGGATCGCCCTTGGCGTCGTTTTTGAAGGTGCATTCCACATAGCCGCCCTCCAGAGGCGTGCCATCCTGAATATACTCGCCATAGCGGCGGATGAAGCTGCCAGTGGCAACCAGACGGCAGATCACCTCAAGACCATGACCAAACACGGTGGCGGGCAGAACCTCCATGGTGGCGTCCTCCACGTTGGCGCTGACATAGTGGGTCTTTACGCCAGCCTGCTTGAGCAGCTCAAAATAATGGATGGAGGTGATGAGGTTTGCCTTGCCGATACCCTCGATCGTCAGCCCAACAGAATTCTCGCCGGGGTCAAATACGCCGTCCTTGCCAGTGCAGTCGTCCTTGAACTTGAGCATCACATTGCCGTTATCCAGTGCGTAAACGTCTTTGGTCTTACCTGCGTACAGCTTTTTCATCTGGGACTTGCCTCCTATATGATAAGAATACAAATCATTCTAACACTGAATCCGCCTTTTGTATAGGCAATTTTTGAAAAGTATTTGCTCCTGTTTCTGTATACCTTTGATGCAAAAACGCCAAAGCGCACAGCTTTTCCTTCGCATGCTTTCACAAAACGGCGTGCATGCCTTTATTAACAGGCAAATTTTGCACTTGCCTTATGCCTTGGCTGCGGCGCGCCATTTATCCCGCCAGTAGGAACCGAAGGCGATGACCTCCGCCGCGAGGCTGACCGGGATCGCCACATAGATATCCACCACGGAATGCTGCTTGACAAACGCCACCGATATGCAGATCAGGCATACAAGCGCCGTAACAAAGGTCTTCCAGCCCCAATGAACCTGCTTTGCCTTCAGCCAAGCGGAGGCGATGCCAATGGAATAGGCAACGTGCAGCGAGGGACAGACATTGCTATTTGTATCAAAGGCATAGAGCCAGCCAACCACCCTCGTACACAGGTTATCCCGCACGAACTCCGCCGGGCGCAGATCCTGCCGATTGGGATAGATGATATAGATCAGCATCGCCAGCACCTGCGTGACGGTGATAAATATGCTCAGCCTGCGGAAGCTGGGAATATCATAGAGGGCAAAGTAGCCCAGCGATACCACGATCAGCAGATACCACGATACATAGGGGATCACGAAATACTCGCAGAAGGGAATGACGTCGTCCAGCCTGCCATGGATCACGTGGCAGCTCTCCAGCGGGATCAGGTTCTCAGTCAAAAAATACATGATGAAATACACGATCCAGCCGCCTAGCAGCTTCAGATGGGCAAACTGCGGCTCGTTGAGCCTGCGCAGGCGGAAGGAACGGTAATCGACAACAGGTTTTTTCATGCTTTACTTACCTCGTCAGCTATCTTTTCGGCTTCCTCTGCAAGATTGCAGGGATAGTCCCGCCGCGGAATATTGCGATAGGGGATCACCGTGTGCCGCGGCAGAGCGCGGGCAAGCGCGCTTATTTCATCCATCATGCTGGTGCAGATGCGCTCCTTTTCCGCCTCGATCGGTGCATCCGGCTGGAAGCGCACGGGATCGCCCAGCACCATCTTCTTCAGCTTCGGCGCGATATACATCGGCACAAAGCTCAACTGCCTGCCAGTCTTGCGATAATACATGCGCGCCACGCTGACAAAGCCGCTCTGGAAGCCATAGATGATGTTATTGTGCTTGCGGTTTTCCTCCGGGAAGATCACCACGTTGGCTCCCTCCTCTATGCGAGCAACAGTTTCCCGAAAGGTGGACATGATGCGCATATCCCGCCGCACGGCTATGGTATTTGCATTGTTGAATATCAGCGCCGACAGCGGCGCGATAACATAGGAAGCCAGCCGATAGAACCACTGCACGCGCTTGGGCTTGAACGACCAGAAATCCTCAAATGCGTAGCCCGGCACTTCCTTTATATGCATCATCTGCGCGGCGCACCAAATATAGCGCCTGCCGGGAAAGTAAAGCTCGCAGGCGATGGGACCGTTCATCTGCGCATGGTTACTCACGATGATACACGGCTCCTCGGGCAGCTTCTCCAGCCCAAGCACCTCCATGCGCGGATAAAGGGCGCGGATCAAACGCCTGATCGCACGATAGCAGGCGGCGCTCAATTTCTTCATCATGCTCTTCCTCTCCTGTGAATAACCGAATTATTCTACCAGTGGAATATGAATTGACTATAAACTTCGCGCCGCCCGCGGTTATCAGCGTCAGTTTGCCTCGTAGGGAGCGCGCTCGTCGCCCATGAAGAACACAGCCACCGTGCCCGGCCCGCAGTGGGAGGCAATGATGGTGCCGATATCGCAAATGCGTATCTCGCCGCTGATCTTGGGGAAGCGTTCCCGCACGGCATTGCGCAGCTTCTCCGCCTCGGCAAGGCAGTTCGACTGGGTGATGAAGCACTTGCCGGCGTAATTCTCGCCATCCTGCACGTGCTTTGCCATGGTTTCAATGGTGCGGTCGAGGGCGTTCTTCTTGCCGCGCACCTTATCATAGGCAACGATATGGCCGCCCTCCTCCAGCCGCATGATGGGGCAGATGCCCAGCACCGCGCCCAGCATCGCCGCCGGACCAGACACCCTGCCGCTGCGGCGGAAATACTTCAGATCGGTAGAGAAGAACTGGTGGTGTACCTTCTTCTTATTTGCCTCCACCCACTGGGCGACCTCGTCCATGCCGGCGCCTGCATCGCGCATATCTGCGGCGATATCCACCAGCATGCCATAGCCGGTGGAGCTGCACAGGGAATCGATCACCGTGATCTTCCGCTGGGGATACTTCTCCCGCATGACCTCGGCAGCCTTGAAGGCATTGAAGACCGAGCCCGTCATGCCCGAGCCAAAGGCAATGTGCAGCACATCGCCCTTCTGGAGAAGCTCGTCGAAGTAGGTTTCATACTGGAACTGGTTGAGCTGGGACGTGGAGGGCAGCTTGCCATCCTTCAAAAACTGATAGAAGCGGGTAAGCGCCTGAGGATCCCTGCCCATGTCGTCCACGAATTCCTGACCATCCACGCTGTAGGAATAGAACATAACAGGTATGTTCCTGCCCCGTATGTAATCATAGGGCATATCCACTGTGGATTCGCAGGACAGAATGTAAAGCTCGTTCATTTTTCTAACCTCCTGTTATTCCTTAATATTCTCCCATATCTCATGTAAGGCTTGCTTACTTACAGTAGCGCCAAGGCATGCCTGTATGATCTATGCCGGAACCTGCTCCCAAGCCTGACGGGCAATGCCGTTCTCGCGCATAGCTTCAAGGAGCGCAACAAAGACCTCGCTGCTTGCCGGCATTAGGGTCATGGGCAGGGCAAAATCCGTAACATCTGCCTCGATCTGCACATACTCAGGAAGCTCCATGGCGTCGCCAATATCCGACTCCTCGCCATTTAAGCTGTAACTTATTTTCAATTCAACAGGCAGGGTCGATTTTCCTGCTCCCTGATAATAGATATCTTCAGCTTCTGCCTGCCAAGGGGGACTTCAGCCCATGCAAAAGAAAAGAGCCGGATAAGGGCGAGCATTTCAGCCTGTGCCTTATCCGGCTCATCATTTCACGCGAATGACTCGCCCTCCGGGCAAGCACTCCCAATTATATGGATCGCCTGTTTACTTGTCAAGCGCTGAAGTGCGAGGTGGGCAAAGTTTTTTCTCTTCGCCATCATACTCCTCTGCCCAGCTGGAAGGCCTTCTCCATATAAGCCGTGCCCTCCACCTTGCCCGGCTCATATACGCCGCCGGCAATGAGCGCGCCCCTTTCCACCGCGCCCTCCACGCAGTCCGCATAGCCGCGGAAGCAGGCGAGGGTGGTATCGGCGGAGGCGGCTTCCTCGTCCGCCATGGTGACGATATAATAGAACTCCTTATCGCGAACCTCCAGCCAGCGCGCCACCGTGCGGTCGATCACCGCCTTGAGCTGGGCGTCAATGGAGTAGAAGTAGACCGGGCTTGCCAGAACCAGCACGTCCGCATCGATCATCTTTTGCAAAAGCTCCGCCATGTCGTCCTTATGGGCGCAAGCGCCGCCGTGGTCGCGGCAGTAGTAGCAGCCGGAGCAGGGATGGATCTTCAATGCCGCCACGCGAACCTTCTCCACCGCATGCCCAGCATCCGCTGCACCCCGGGCGAATGCATCGCAGAGCATATCCGAATTGCCGCCCTTGCGGGGGCTGCCGGAGAGTATGAGTACCCTCTTTGCCATAGCGTCTACCTCCTTGAGCCACAAAGCATTATTCCTTCAAAGGAAGCCTGCCGCCCTGATGATCCGCAGGGCTTCAGAGCGGCAGAAGCAGTTTATATCAGATATTGAGCAGCTCGCTGTAGACCTTCAGCGCGCCGTCGGTATCGTGTGCCAGAACCTTTTTGGCGAGCACCTTGCCCAGCTGCACGCCCTCCTGATCGAAGCTATTCAGGTTCCAAACGAAGCCCTGGAACATGACCTTATTTTCGAAGTGCGCCAGCAGGTTGCCCAGCGCGGCGGGGGTCAGCTTCTCGCCAATGATGATGCTGGAGGGACGGCCGCCGGCGAAATACTTATTGCGGTTCTCATCCTCCTTGCCGCAGGCAAATGCCACGATCTGGGCCGCCACATTGGCGCAGAGCTTCTGCTGGCTGGTGCTGCCCTCGATGAGCACATCGCTGCCCCGCTGGCTATTGCGG
>CAYWLE010000139.1:0-5240 GCA_964458825.1 uncultured Oscillospiraceae bacterium
TTCTCAAACTGATGGATGCGGTATACGCCGCGCTCCTCGATGCCGTGAGCGCCGACCTCCTTGCGGAAGCAGGGGGAGTAGCTGGTCAGGGTCTGGGGCAGGTCGGCCTCGTTGAGCATGGTATCGATGAACTTGCCGATCATGGAATGCTCGGAGGTGCCGATAAGGTAGAGATCCTCGCCCTCGATCTTGTACATCATGTTTTCCATCTCGGCAAAGGACATAACGCCGGTCACTACGCTGGAGCGGATCATGTACGGCGGAATATAATAGGTGAAGCCGCGGTCGATCATAAAATCGCGGGCATAGCTGAGGATGGCGCTGTGCAGGCGGGCAATATCACCCTTGAGGTAATAGAAGCCGTTGCCGCTGGTCTTGCGGGCGGAATCCAGATCGATGCCGTTGAGCTTTTCCATGATATCCACATGATAAGGAACCTCAAAATCCGGCACCACGGGCTCGCCAAAGCGCTCGTTTTCCACATTTTCCGAGTCATCCTTGCCAATCGGCACGGATGCATCGATGATGTTGGGAATCACCAGCATGATCTTGCGTATCTCGGCGGCCAGCTGCTCTTCCTTCTGCTCGAGGGCGGCCAGCTCGTCCTGCATGTCCTTCACCTGCTGCTTGGCTGCCTCGGCCTCTTCCTTCTGACCCTTGCCCATCAGCATGCCGATCTGCTTGGAGATCTTGTTGCGCTGGGAGCGCAGGTAGTCGGCGCGCTGGATAGCCTCGCGGTTCTGCTTGTCCAGCTCGATCACCTGATCGACCAGCGGCAGCTTGGCGTCCTGAAACTTCTTTTTGATGTTCTCGCGCACGAGATCGGGATTGGTGCGAATCAGATTGATATCGATCATGTTGCTTTTCCCTCCGAAATATTATTGCATTATGTTGCTGTATCCACATTGCAACAAAAAAACAGCCCCTCATCCCCTGATTGATATGGGACGAAAGACTTCCGCGTTGCCACCCAAATTGCCGCCCGGCAAGCCCTGGCGACCGCTTGATGCGCGTTAAGGGGCGCAGCCCCTCCGGCTCATCGCCGGATGCAAGGAAAGCGGAAGGAACCGCCGCCGCCGCCGGATTTCCACCATCACCGGCTCTCTGTGCGCTTGAAGCGATCCTGTTTTTCCTGTCGCACTGTTTGATTAACACCATTATAGCCTGTGCCGGGCATTTTTGCAAGTAAAATATTGCAAAATGGCACGGCCGGGGCTATCATGGAGGCAGGGCAGTTCAGCCGCCGACCTCGTAGCGCCTGCCCTGAAATTCGATGGCGCGCTCGTCCAGCCAGCGGATGCGGATATCCTCCGGCTCGATGTAGCCGCAATCGACGATGGTTTTCCCGCCGCCTGTGGAAAAGCCATGCCGCCCTTTGGACACGATGCTTACCTGCGTCCTCCCGCCCAGCGCGCCTTCGTCCGTCACAAGCACGTTGGCGGCGAGCCGACCGTCGGGAGAACGCAGGCTGAAGCCGCTGCTGAGAAACATAAATCAGATGGATGCAGCCATGGTACCAATGAGCAGCAGGCTCAGCGTGCAGAAGGCCAGAAAGCCTGCGGCGAGGCGGAAAACCAGCGAGCAGGCGTTTGCCCGGCGAAACAGCGGAAGGCTCAGGCCGAAGGCGCAGATATACATGACTCCCGCAGCCGTCCGATGGGGATATGCGCCGCAGACCATGCAGGAACCCACACCGGCGCACAGCAGCGGAAGCAGTATGGCGGCGATGCTCTCCGCCCGCGACCATACCGGCCTTCTCAGCAGCGCGGCGATGAGCACGGCAAGCGTCAGCAGCAGGGCGATGACGGCAAGCAGCAGCCTCGGCCTGCCGCCTGTCAGATAGAGCAGCGCAGGTGTAAGCAGGTGATAGATCAGCAGCAGTATGATGCCGCGGCGCATGCCATTCAGCCTCCTTTTTCTGTTCTGATGGTTTGACGTTGTTGACGGTTTTGCTGCGCCTTAGACGGCAAACCATGGGAAAAGGTTCCATGCATGGCAGAGACGCCGCTGTGTGAACTGCTTTTTGCGTTTTTTCTCTGCCGATTTGCCGTCTGCCAAAAACCAAACGCCTGTGGAAGCGGTCTAATAGGCGTAAAGAGATCGATCGAATTTACATTTCTTGTTTTACGGGAAAGGAAATGCGCGGATGAACAAGGCGGAATTTACCCGACGGGTGCTGGCCATGGAAAACCGGCTCTACCGCATCAGCTGCGGCATGCTGGAAAGCCATCAAGATCGGCTGGACGCGGTGCAGGAGGCCGTGCTGAAGGCATGGAGCCACCTGCCCAGCCTGCGGGTGGAAAAGTACTTTGAAACGTGGCTGACGCGCATACTCATCAACGAATGTCACAATATCCAAAGCCTGCGCAAACGCACGGTCGCTCTAGAGCAGCTGCCGGAGCGGGCGGCGGAGCCGGAGCAGGATGGAAGCCTGCGCACGGCGATTTCCACCCTTGAGGAAAAGCTCAGACTGCCGCTGCTGCTCTACTACATGGAGGGCTACCGGACGCGGGAAATCGCGCAGATATTGCAGATTCCGGAGGGCACGGTAAAAACACGCCTGCAACGAGCAAAGCGCAGGCTCAGAACGATGCTGGAGGAGAATGAGCTATGAAGCTGAATCAGGATGATATACGCAGGCTCTATGGCGATGCACCCGAGGACTTTCGCCAGCGACTGCGGAATACGCTGAACGGCTTGGAGGATAAAAGGGCTGTGCGGCGCAGGCTGCCTGCCGCTCTGCTGGCGGCGGCGATACTGGTGGTTGTGCTGGCGGGCGCGGGCATTGCAGCAAACCAGCTGGATATCTTCCACCTACTGGATAGCGCGTCGCCCATCGTGCCGCTTGGCGGCGCGGAGGAGATGGTTGCCGTGAACATGGGCGTGAGCGAAAATGAATATGCAACTCTTACCGTGGAGGGCGCGATGTTTGATGGTCAGGGCGTGCTGGTGCAATGCAGGCTGACCCCCAAGGACAGCGCAAACTATGCCCTGCTGAACGATTTCATGCAGGACACGTCCGAGAGCATATATAACATCGAATTTGTGCCTGCAAAGACGGAAGAGGGCAGGTGGATGGTGACGGAGGACGATGGTTCTACCACCGAGGTCATCAATGAAGAAGGCGTGCAGCAGCTGCTGGTGAACGGGCAGGCGGTGGAGATACCATCCACCCGCACCGAGGCAAACCAGAAGGATCTGCCGGTTTACAGGGAGGATGGCATGATTTATTATGCCTACTATCGCGACGTCAAAATTCTCGGTCGCAAGGACGGCAGAAAGACCATGGACTGGTGGATCTATCTGGATACCGATGATGAACGGCTCAGCGAAAACAGCTCCGATGCGCAGGAGCAGGAGGACGGCAGCGTGCTTTTCTGGGCCGAGGGCTATGCCGACGAGCTGCTGGATCAGGATCATATCGGCGTGCGTATCCGCAGCGCGGTGGAGGTGGATGGAACCTACCACGAGCTGGACGAGATTCATTTCGAACTGCCCAAGGGTGAAATGGAGCGCAGCTACCGGCTGGAGCCTGTGGGCGATAGCAGGCTGGAGCGCTTTGAAATGCTCGACGGCAGCGTGGTTTTCACCCGCGTGCGCGGCTACCTGAAGCTGGATTACCGCTACGAGGAGGCCGAAGACGAGCCCATGGGCGTGACCATGAAGCTCTATGATATCGATGGCAACGAGATTAACGTGGGCGGCGGCAGCCGCTACGATCAGGATGGCGTCTACCGTGAGAGCATAGAGATGCAGTCCTATGCGGCGGCGCCTGAGCGCGTCTATCTGGAGGTAAAGGTGATCGACTCGAACAAGACTCTCGGTCGGATCGAATGCAGGCTGGTTGGGGAATAAGAATCAAGGCAGAGTGATGAAAAAGCCTGCAATACAGGAAGGCCAAAAATCCAACCTATCTTTTTCGACTGGTTGGATTTTTTGTGTTTGTGGGCTTTATCAGTGGTCTGAAGGCTCCATGGAACATCCATGGAGCCTTCTCTCTGTTTCCCTATTTTCCTGTTTCTCTATTCCCCTTCTCCAGCCTTACTTCACGGCGATGCCGCGGTTGGACTTGGAGCGGTCGATGGACAGCACGATCATTGCCAGCACAAAGATGCCGAACACAACATCCTGCCAGTAGGCGTCAACGCCGATGAAGGTCAGACCATTCTTGATGACCGTAACCGTTACAGCGCCGAGGATGGTGCCCAGGCAGGAACCCTTGCCGCCGGACATGCTGGTGCCGCCAAGCACGCAGGAGGCAACCATCATCAGGGTGTAGGGGTCGCCCAGCGTGGGGTCGGAGGACTTGATCTTCGCAGCGAGGAACACGCCGCCGAGGGATGCGCACATGCCAGCCAGTGCGAAGATGATGATCTTCGTGCGATCCACGCCCATACCAGCCACGCGTGCAGCGCGCTCATTGCCGCCGATGGAGAAGATCGTGCGGCCGAACACCGTGCGGGTCTGCAAAATGTAGAAAATCACGGCGATCACGATGGCGATGATCAGCGGCAGCGGGATCCAGCCCTTGCCGATGTAGGCGATCTTATACCACTCATAGGTGCCCTTCATCAGCCGCGGAATGGCCTCCGCCTTGTTGGAGATCATGTAGGCTGCCGAGGTCCAGACGGACATAAAGCCCAGCGAGGCAATGAAGGAGGGAACCTTCAGCTTCACATGCACGATGCCCATCAGCAGGCCGGAGACACAGCCAACAGCCAGACAAGCGGCGATGGCCAGCAGCATCACGCCGAGGTAATTGGGATCCTCAACGCCCTGCGCCTTGAATTTCTCCGCAAAGGTCACGATGATGCGCACGTACAGCACATTCGAAACCGAGCACATAGCGCCCATAGAGAGGTCGATGGAACTAAAGATCAGCACGCTGGTCATGCCAACCGCCATAATCAGCAGCACGGCGTTATCGCGCAGCATGCTGGCCACATTGGTGCGGCCGATGAAGTTGGGCTGAATCTTTTCAAATACAAATGCCAGCACGATGAT
Source organism: uncultured Oscillospiraceae bacterium (assembly GCA_964458825.1). Taxonomy (GTDB): domain Bacteria; phylum Bacillota; class Clostridia; order Christensenellales; family Aristaeellaceae; genus SFTH01. Next base: position 5,005 of record CAYWLE010000139.1, read on the forward strand.
GGCAAAGAGGCTGATAAAGCGCATCAGGTTTTCGCGCTTGAAGCCCTTTTTCTTCGCGGTCATTTCACTCATTTCGCCTTACCTCCCTTACATCATGTGGCTGACGACGTCAACCTGGCTGGGCTTGTTGTCCACGGCAGCGTTGAATTCCGCAGTGATCAGACCATCCTGCAATACGATGATGCGGGAAGCCATGCCGATGCACTCATCCAGCGTATCGCCCAGCAGGATAACGC
>CAYWLE010000140.1:0-5223 GCA_964458825.1 uncultured Oscillospiraceae bacterium
ACTCCGCCGTGCGCATCACCCACCTGCCCACCGGCATCGTGGTGCAGTGCCAGAATGAGCGCAGTCAGCTGCAAAATAAGGAAAAGTGCTTCATCTGGCTGCGTGCCAAGCTTGCCGAGCTGAAGGAGCAGCAGCGGCAGGAGCAGATGGGCGAAATCAAGGGCGAGCTGAAGAAGATCGAGTGGGGCAGCCAGATCCGTTCCTATGTGTTCCAGCCCTATACCATGGTCAAGGATCATCGCACCGGCTATGAGATGGGCAATATCAACGAGGTGATGGATGGCAAGCTCGAGGGCTTCGTCACCTCCTACCTGCAAAAACTGTAAGCGATCTGGACGGAGGGAAGCTTTTCCTCTGTCCTTTTTCGGAGCGGCATGAAGAAACGGCTTTTCTTTGGACTGCATGTGCTGGGCTGGGCTATGATCCTGCTCGTGCTGCTGATGGGCGCTGTGTTCAGCGTGGCGGCGGATGACGCGCTGTATTTTCGCCTGCAAATGGAGGCGGATATCCTGCCCTCCGCCGGTATTTCAAGCCATGATCTGCGCATGCTGGACGAGCGGCTCTCCGCTGGGCTGTTTGCGCCGCTGAATGCCGACGCTGCCTTTGATAATCGGGAAATGGAGGTTTTCGGTCGGCTACAGCCGCCCTTCGGCGAAAGAGAGCTTGAGCACCTCTATGATTGCAGAAGGCTGCTTTCACCCATACAGCCGGGAATGCTGTATGCGGCGCTGCTGCTTGCGGGCGCGATTCTCCTGTGCTGCGGAGGACGGAGCTTTCAGCGTGGAAGGCTTGCTGCGGCTTGGACTGCGGCGGGATTGCTCCTTGCCCCTGTTGCAGCGCTGGCAGCTTGGGCGGCGGCGGATTTTTCAGCGGCGTTCGATTTTTTCCATCGCATGCTCTTTTCCAACGACCTCTGGCTGCTCAACCCTCAAACCGATCTGCTCATCCGCATCTGCCCGGCCAGCATGTTCGCGGGCATGGGTCTGCGCATCGCGGCGAGGGCGCTGGGTGCGCTGCTGACCGCTTTGCTGCTCTGTACGCTGCTTTATAAATTGGATCGACGAAAGAAAACTGGATCGATGAAAGAAGGAACAAGATGAAATCGCTGACCTATGAAGAACGCATGCGTGCAAAGGCGCAGGCGCTGCGGGAGAGGGGACATGCCCGCATACTGGCGGTGGAGTCCTCCTGCGATGAAACGGCGATTGCCATCGTGGAGGATGGCCGCATCCAGCGCGCCAACGCCATCGCCAGCCAGATCGACGTGCATGCCCTCTATGGCGGCGTGGTGCCGGAGATTGCCAGCCGCATGCATGTGGAGGCGATCGACCCCCTGCTGGATCGGGCGCTTCAGGAGGCGGGCTGCACGCTGGAGGATATCGACGCCGTGGCCGTCACCTATGGCCCCGGTCTGGTGGGTGCGCTGCTCACCGGCGTGAGCTGGGCAAAGGCGCTCGCCTATGCCCGCGATCTGCCGCTGATCCCCGTCAACCATATCGAAGGTCATGTCAGCGCCAATTACATCGCCCATCCCGATTTGGAGCCGCCCTTTATCGCGCTGGTTGCCTCCGGCGGACACAGCCATATCGTGGCGGTGGATCATTACGGCGAATATCGGCTCATTGGGCAAACCACCGATGACGCCGCCGGCGAGGCGTTTGATAAGGTAGCCCGCGTGCTCAGCATACCCTATCCCGGCGGCCCGCTGCTGGATAAGCTTGCCGATGAGGGCGACGACCACGCCTATAGGTTCCCCCGACCGCATACCGAGGGGAAGTATGATTTTTCCTTCAGCGGCCTGAAGACCGCCGTGATCAATCAAGCGCACCACCTCCGCCAGCAGGGTCAGGAGATCGTGGCGAAGGACTTTGCCGCCTCCTTCCGCAGGAGCGTAGTGGATCTTCTGGTGGATAAGACCCTGCTCGCCGCACAGGAGCTCGGCGCTAAGAAGCTGAGCGTCGCCGGCGGCGTGGCGGCAAATTCCCTGCTGCGCAGCGAGCTCAAGCGCCGGGGCGAGCAGGCGGGGTTTCAGGTGTTCATTCCGCCGAAGAAGCTGTGTACCGATAACGCGGTGATGATCGGCGCGGCAGCCTTCTACCGCATGATGGCTGGCGAGCTTGCCGACCTCGACCTGAATGCACTGCCCTCGCTGCGCATGTTTGACCGCTAAAAGCAGCCAAGCAGGCACGGCTGGAGCCACCGGCAAACCAATCGCAGGCCAATCATAGACCAATCTCAAACCAATATAAAATAGCCCGGCCGAAGCAGAAAATCGGCTGGGCTTTGTGCGCTTTGTTTGGCTTTTTTTGAAGCGGCCAGCCTTTTTATCCACCCAAGCAACGGAGCTTCAATTTCCTGCCTTAATTTCGAGGCGCCCAAGCCCGCTTCTGAAAAGCATAACGTATAATTTATATGAATATACATGTAATACTTTTGAAATACTTATCCACATAAATGCAACAAACCGAGGGCGGTTTTACGACGGAGCAGGCTGTGGATAACTGCCCTTCATCCACAGTTCTTGTGAAAAATAGACAAAATAATGACCTTGCAGGCACAATGCAGTCACGAAAACCGACCAAATTTGGTTTTGGTTTGGCATGAACCAACCAAAGTCTGTGCAAAAGTTTTTATTCACAGACGGGCATATTGTGGATAAAGTTGGAAAAACCTCAAAAACCCTGCGGTATGGGGATTATTCCTGTGGATAAGCATGTGGAAAGTGTGGATTTCCACGGGTTTGAACGTGGGTTTTATTCAGGCTGGCTGGTTGGTTTATGCAGGAAACTGTGGCGGCGGATTTTGAAATTTTACAAATTTCAGCAATTCTTGCTTGCTTGGAAACATTTCTTCTGTTATACTGAAAATATGGATAATTGGGAGATGTGCGCCAAGGCGTGCATACAGGAGTTTTCAAATGTTTGAACATAACATGCTGCCTGGCTCGCTTGAGCTCGCCTACATGGGCGATGCGATCTACGATCTGTACGTTCGCGAGCGGCTATTGAAGAAGGGCGGCAAGGTGCAGCAGCTGCACAAGCAAGCCATAAGGCAGGTTTGTGCGCACGCGCAGGCAGAGGCGCTGAGCCGCATAGAGGGCGAGCTTACGGAGGCGGAGGCAGGCGTGGTTCGCAGGGCGCGCAACGCCCGTCAGACCCCGTCGAAGAACGCCGATGCGGCAGAATACCATCGAGCCACGGCGCTGGAGGCGCTGATTGGCTATCTGTATTTGAGCGAGCAGCACCAGCGCATGGACGAATTGATCCGCAGAGCGCTGGGGGAGGACATGGAGGATGCCAATGAAGAGGGATGAGCGCCGCGAGGGCTACGGCCGCGGCGATGGAAATATGAAGGGCGCGGCACGCAGAACCTATCCGGTGGCGGGCGAGGCACAGGAAAATTATCGCGGCAACGGCGGCTATCGAGGCGGCAGATACAAGGGCGCTGCCCCCCGCGTGGGTGCGATCTATGCAAACGTGCCTGCTGCGCAGCGAGTGGAGGCTGCCGAGGAAGACCCTGCTGGCATGGCGAACCACGGCGAAGCACGCTCCTATCCGCCGCGCAGGCGGGAGGAGGGCGCTTCTCAGGCTCCGCTCAGGCTGCCTGCCGAGGAGAATGAGAACCTACTGGTTGGTCGCAATCCCATCCGCGAGGCGCTCAAGTCCGGCAGACCGGTGGAGAAGCTGCTGGTTGCCCAGGGCGACCTTTCCGGTGCGGCGCGGGACATCATCCGCATGGCAAAGGACGCGGGCGCCGTGGTGCAGACGGTGGATCGGAGCCGTCTGGATCAGATTTATCCTGCCCATCAGGGCATGCTTGCCTATGTGGCTGCGGTGGAGTACAAGACGCTGGACGATATCTTTGCGCTTGCTGCGCAGAAGGGCGAGGATCCCTTCATCGTGGTGCTGGATGGCGTGACCGACCCGCACAATTTGGGCGCGATCATCCGCTCGGCGGAGTGTGCAGGCGCCCATGGCGTGGTGCTGCCGGAGCGGCGTGCGGCGGGGCTGGGTCCCACGGCGGCAAAGAGCGCTGCCGGCGCACTGAACTACATGCCCATCGCACGGGTAAAGAACCTGAACCGCGCCATCGATGAAATGAAGCAGCGGGGCGTGTGGGTGATCGGCACTGCGATGGATGGCGAGGACGCCTTCAGGGCTGACCTGACCGGTCCAGTGGCGCTGGTGATCGGCTCCGAGGGCGAGGGCATTTCCCGGCTGACGCTGGAGAAGTGCGACCGCACGCTGACCCTGCCCATGAAGGGTCAGATCGAATCCCTGAATGCTTCTGTGGCGGCAGGCGTGCTGATGTATGAGATCCTGCGTGCGAGGTCAAGGTGAAGAAGCGTGGGGAGGCTGCACGGCGGCGGATATTGATCGTGGACGGTTACAACGTGATCAACGTGCGCAAGCCGGTGCGAGAGAGCCTGATGCTGGAGGACGCCCGGCGGCAGCTCAGCGAGCGGCTGCACGATTACGCAGGCTACTCCGGGCAGCAGATCATACTGGTTTATGATGCGTGGTTATCCGACAGGATGCAGCGCAGCGTGGAAAACCGGGATCTGTTGCAGATCGTATTCACCATGAAGGGTGAAACGGCGGACTGCTACATCGAGCGGCTGTGCGACGGGCTTGCGGAGGATATTGCCCTGCGGCGGGCAGAGGTTCGCGTAGCGACCTCGGACGGCGTGGAGCAGACCATCGTGATGGGTCGCGGGGCGGTGAGGCTGTCTTCGAGGGAGCTTCTGCTGGAAATGGATGCGGCGCGCAGCGCTCGCGGCGGCTGTGTGCGCAGCGAGGGCAGCCGCAGCCCAAGGGTGGAGGACAGGCTCAGCCCGGAGGTCAGGCGTAGGCTGGAAGAGATGCGCCGGGGACTGTAATCCGCATGTAGATGGGCTGAAAAAGAATAAATGAAGGAAAATGATGCAAAAGGGCTGCATAAAAGCGACTGAAAACGCACAGAACATAGCCGAAGCACGCCTGAAACACAGCAAAAGCAGCGGCAAAGCGGAATGAAAAGCAGCAATACTGGCGAGGAAAAACACAAACTTAGGTGGAGGAACGGATGATTCGACCGGAATTTGAAACCATGTCGGATGAGGCGATCGTGAAGCTGGCGCAGGAGGCCGATGGCGCGGCGATGGAGTATCTTCTGAATAAATACAAGAATTTTGTGCGTACCAAGGCTCGCAGCTATTTTCTGATCGGCGCTGATCACGAGGAC